>SKNK01000394.1 GCA_007120565.1 Nitriliruptoraceae bacterium
GAGACGGACGTCCGCCGGTGACGTCCCCCGGTGAACCGGGTCAGGGCCGAGAGGCAGCAGCCCTAAGCCGTTCTCGGACGGGTGCCGATCACGGGCGTCCGTCGCCAGACCACGTTGAGGTCCGAGCGGCCCCGCTGATCGTTACCGGCGGTTCGTCCCTACCACACGGCGTTCGGCGGCACCCAAGCTCCGTTTGGCGGTGTGGTTCGGGCCGTCGAGGCACGCAGCCGTGAGGGCGCCATGGTCGGGTCATCGAGCCTCTGGCCTGTCGAGGTTCGGAGCGTTGAGGTTGGCGCCTCGCTGAAGGTGGCGGAGCGTCACGCGCACAGCGTGCCAGAACCTTGCTGCCTCGGCATCGCTGGGTCCAGCGTGTGGCGGTGCGATGGTGGGACGGTGTGGTTCGAGTGTCGTTGCGGTGCATCCGACGCGCCTCGTGGTGCCGTGCACGGCACGGCCTACGCTCCGGCGAGGTGTGTGGCCGTGCTACCTCGACGTTGTGGGGTCGGTTGGATGGGCGTGCTCGGCGTCGCCAGGTCCCAGGGCGCCGCTACGGTGCGAGAGTGACGGAGGCAACTCGTGGCGTACGTGTCCCTGTACCGCAAATACCGGCCCCAGACCTTCGATGACGTCGTGGGTCAGGAGCATGTGACCCGGACCCTCGCGAACGCGATCGCGGAGGACCGGCTGCACCATGCCTACCTGTTCACCGGTCCACGAGGGACGGGCAAGACCTCGACGGCGCGCATCCTCGCCAAGGCGATCAACTGCGAGGAAGGTCCGACCGCGAGCCCCTGCAACACCTGTCGGCAGTGCGTTGAGATCACCGATGGCAGCTCGGTAGACGTCATCGAACTGGACATGGCTTCACACGGTGGGGTCGATGACGCGCGCGAGTTGCGCGACCGAGCCCTGTTCGCGCCGGCCAGCGCCCGCCGCAAGATCTACATCCTTGACGAGGTCCACATGGCCTCGAACGCGGCGTTCAACGCGTTGCTGAAGATGATCGAAGAGCCACCCGAGCACGTCATGTTCGCCATGGCGACCACCGACCCCCAGAAGGTGCTGCCGACCATCATGTCGCGGGTGCAGCGCCTGGATCTGCGTCGGGTCTCCGCAGCGGACGTCGCCGGCAACGTCCGTCGTCTGTGCGAGGCAGAGGGCTACCGGATCGAGGACGGCGCCGTCGAAGCGATCGTGCGGGCAGGAGACGGCTCGCTGCGGGACACGCAGTCGGTCCTCGAACAGGTCCTCGCGTATGCCGGGACGGAAGTGACCGCCGACGCGGTCCAGCAGGTGCTCGGCGCGACCCCAACGGAGAAGGTCGCCGAGGTGGTCGATCAGTTGGCGGCGCGCAACGTCGCCGGGCTGTTGGCCGGGGTGCAGCGACTGGTGGACGAGGGCCACGATCTGCGACGGTTCACCCTCGACCTCGTCGGGCATGTGCGGGACCTGCTCGTTCTGGGAGCCGCGCCGGATCACCCCGACCTGGTGGACGCCACCGACGAGCGGCGGCGTCTCCTACAGGAGCAAGCCACGACGATGCCCGCGGACACGCTGCTGCGGGCCGTGCGGGTGTTGTCCGAGACCGTGACCGAGCAGCGGTTGGGTTCGCCGAGGCTGCCGTTGGAGCTCGCCTTGGCGACCCTGGTGGTGCCGAGCGAGTCTGCACAGCTCGAGGAGCTGACCGACCGGCTCGCCCGGCTCGAGGCGGGAGCCTTCCCCTCTCCCGCAACCGCCACCCCGCAGACGCCGCCGCCGGCGGGGGAGCCGACCTCGGCTGGGGAGGCGGCGATCGCCCGCAGCGAGGATGCGGACCGTCGCGGTCCGACCGCAGCTTCTGCCGGGAGCGAAGGCGATGGGCCGGCCTCGCCGGCGCGGCGATCTGCGGCGATGGCTGCCGCCAGCCTCGAGGAGGACCCCGAGGTGGCAGTAGCTCCGTCGGATGGCGCAGCTACCGAGGATCCACAGCCGGCGTCAGCCGAGGGACTGACGCCGCAGGCCGCGAAAGGGCTGGCTCCGGAGGTCGCGGAAGCGCCGACCTCGCCGACCTCGCCGGACGCAGCAGGCGCTCCTGTTGTTGATGACCCGGGGCCGAGCGACCCGGAGATGCTTGACCCCGGTCCGGGCGAGGCGGGCCCCGACGTGGCCGCGGAGGACCGTCCCGGATCGCCCCCCGGAAGCGGAGGCTCGGACCGGGGCGAAGACGTGTCGGAGGTGTCCTCCTCGGACGCGGCCCGTAGCACCGACGAAACGATCACGCAGGGCGATGGGGACACCGAGGCAGAGGCGCAGGATGCGAGCGCGTCCCTGGAGGCGTCGACCTCGGAACCGTCGGGCGCCGATGCGGTGAGCGATGCCAGCAGCGACGTAGCCAGTGGCCCGGTGAGCGATGCGGGCGCCGGTTCGGTGAGTGATGCGGCCGGCGGCTCGGTGAGCGATGCGGCCGGCGGCTCGATGAGTGACGCGGCCGACGGTTCGGTCAGCGATGCCGGAAGCGACGCGGCCAGCGGCGAGACGGACGACGCGCCCGCGGACGAGTTGGCGTTGATCACGCAACGGTGGGAAGCCGTCCTGGACGTGGTGCGGGAGGGCTCGCGGCGGCACCACGCCGTGTTCGCTCCCGCGAAGCCGGTCCGTGCTGGACGCGGGATCTTGACGTTGCGCTACGGCCGTCGTTATGCCTCCTTCCACGCGGCGAATGCCGGGGGTGGGGACTACGCCTCGGCCATGCAGCAGGCCATCGAGAACGTCTGCGGTCTGAGGATGCGGCTCGAGATCGTGGTTGAGGGCGACGATGACCGGCGACGCCCGCTGCCGCAGAGCCTGACGCCCGACGATGCCCGAACCGCCGTACTCCATGGCGACGATGACCAGTCTGCGCCAGACCCGTCTGCATCGTCGGGCTCGGACACCGCCGAGGGACGAGGACCGGCTACCTCGACGTCTCACCGCGGCCAGGGGGAGGACGGCGGATCCGAAGAGGAGATCGACGTCCGGGAAGCCGAGGCAAGCGTCGTGGCGGAAGCCGACCCGGAGCAGGTCGGGCGTCTGTTGGCGGATGAACTCGGTGCGGAACTGGTCGACGAACGTCGTCCCTCCGGCGAGTGATCTGGTGCTGTGGCCCACGTCCCCTCTTGGTGGCGTGATGCTCCCTCAGCACGGCCGGAGAGTGAAGGGCGCCTGAGCCCGATCACTTGGAGGTCGCGCGGGTAGCGACGGGGCGTGAAGGCGGCACGGATAGGCTGCGGTGACGTCGTCGTCTCCCCTCTCCTAGGTCGGTCACCCGTGTACGAAGGTGCGGTTCAGGATCTGATCGATGAGCTCGGGCGGTTGCCTGGTGTCGGGCCGAAGAGCGCGCAGCGGCTCGCGTTCCACCTCCTGCAGACCGAGGCGGCCGATGCGCAGCGGCTCGCAGATGCGATCACGAGGGTGAAGGCCACCGTGCGGTTCTGCACCCGCTGTTGGAACATCGCTGAGGCGGAGCTCTGCCGGGTCTGTCGCGATGAGCGTCGCGACGGCAGCGTGCTCTGCGTCGTCGAGGAACCCCGCGACGTCATCGCGATCGAACGAACCCAGGAGTTCCGAGGGCGCTACCACGTGCTCGGTGGAGCGATCTCGCCCATCGATGGGGTCGGCCCGGATCAGCTGCACGTCAAGGAGTTGCTTGCGCGGCTCGACGACGAGACCATCGAGGAGTTGATCCTCGCGATGAACCCCAACGTCGAGGGTGAGGCGACCGCCTCCTACCTCTCGCGGTTGATCTCCCCGCTAGGGGTGAGGGTGACACGTCTCGCGAGCGGACTGCCGGTCGGCGGCGACCTCGACTACGCCGACGAGGTCACCCTCGGGCGAGCCTTCTCGGGTCGTCGCGACGTCTGACGAGACCCCCGTCGTATGGGTGCAAGCGCGTGCCGGATCGATGATCAGTCGGTGACCGCACTCAGAGCGCTGAGGCGCAGATCGCCGTGTAGGCCCCTCTAGCTCGTCGTTGTCGGCCTCGTAGCGACGGATGGACGTAGCGCCGTTCGGAGCCGCCCGATGAGCCGCCTACCCTGTTGGTTGCCGCGAGCCACCCGTGAGCCGATGGCGAGCCACTAACGCCGCCGAGGGGAAGCTCCGGACGACGCTGCCGCGGCACCCCTTACTCATCGAGAACGAGGCGAACGCCACCGTGACGATCGTGGTCCAGAAGTACGGAGGAACGTCGGTCGGAGATGTCGACCGTATGAAGCGGGTAGCCGATCGGGTCGCTCGAACCC
>SKNK01000165.1 GCA_007120565.1 Nitriliruptoraceae bacterium
CGCCAACCTGCTCATCCCCCTGTCACTCGGGCTCACCGCAGGCGTCGCCGCGGACCCGACGCTGTTGGCGATCGTCGTGGCCATCGGCTGCGCGCTGGCGATGGCCCTTCCGATCTCCACCCCGCCGAACGCGATCGCCTACGCGACGGGCGAGGTACCAACGCGGGAGATGGCCACCACCGGCATCACGATCGGGGTGATCGGCGGCGGTCTGCTTGCCCTGGCCATGCCCTGGTTGTGGACCACGTTGGGACTGCTGTGAGCGAGCCACAACCCCGTCCACTCCGCGTGCTCGTGCTCGGTGACGACACCTACACCACCTCCCTCTCCAGGGAACTCGTCCCCGCGCTCACCGACATCGCCGAGGTCACCTTCGGACCCGCAGACGCGCCACCGGTCACCGACGACACGACGACCGCGCTCGTGGTGCTCGTTGCCGGCCCAACGACCCGCCCACTGGACGCCACGATCGCCCAACTGGACTCGGACCCTCGCCTTGCCGACGCCGAGGTGCTGGTTCTCACCGAGTTCGAGCGCCACGACGACCTCGGCGACGCTTTGGACCAGGATCGCGTCTCGGCCATCTTCGCCTTGCCCTCCACCGACGAAGCACTCGCCCGTCAGACACGGTCACACCTCGCACGATGGTTGCGGACCCGTGCTCCGGACGATCCTCGCCTGCAGGCACTGGACGTGGGCGACCGTCCGCTGGAGTTGCCCGACAGCGAACTGCTCCGCGATCTCGAGATGGACGATGCCGCCGTTGCCGCCCGCCTGGTGTCCGCGCTGGAACGCGCCCTTGGGAGCCGACCGCGGATCATCGTGCCGGCCGGAACCCGGTTGACGCAGGAGGGCCGCAGCGTCGACGGCGTGCTGGTCCTGCTCCGCGGATCGGTCGCCCTCGAGCGGCCCACCCGTGCCGGCCCCCTCCGCTTGCACCACGCCTCGACGGGTCCGGTCATCGGCCTGTTGGCACTCGCTCAACAGCGTCGGGCCTTCTTCACCTCCGTTGCCACCACAGAAGCCGAACTCGTCCACCTCAGCATCGAACAACTCGACCTGGCGATGCGCACCGAGCCCGAGGTGGTCGCGGCACTCGCCGCCATCGCCATCAAAGGGCTCGCTCGCCGCCTGCGCCGCGCGGAGCAACTGCAGGTCGAACGCATCGAACTCAACCGCGACCTGGTGCGCGAGCGCGAACAGCTCACCCGGACCCTGCAGGAACTGGAGGACACCCGCGACGCACTCGTCCGCCAGACACGCTTGGCCAGCCTGGGCGAACTCGCGGCCGGGGTCGCCCACGAACTCAACAACCCCGTCGCCGCCCTGACGCGGGCCGCGTCCTACGTCGCTGACGATGCCACACGGCTACTCAGTGGCACGGCGACCGAGCTTGCCGAGCTGGTGGTCGGAGCACGGTCCCGTCTGCCGCTGACGACCGCGCAGGAACGCGCGTTCCACCGTCAGATCACCGAGGCGATCGACGACCCCGAGCTCGCCAGACTGCTGGTGTCCGCGGGGATCACCGACGTTGATCGAGCCCGGGCGGTCGTCAGCCAGATCGGTGACCAGGATCAGCTCGGCGCGGCCGTCGGGCTGGGCTCCGCCCTACGCAACCTCGAGGTGGCCTCGTCACGCATCGCCGAGCTGGTGGCCAGCCTGCGGACCTTCGCACGCCCCGGCGCTGAGCGGATCGACGGCGTCGACCTCCGGGAGGTGGTCGACGACGCGCTGCGCCTGGTCGAGCACCGTCTGGATCAGGTGGCGATCCACCGGGAGTACGCCCCGATGCGTCCCGTCCATGGCCATCCCGCCGAACTCGGACAGGTCGTGACCAACCTGCTCACCAACGCCGCCGATGCCATGGCCGGCCGCGGCACCATGATCGTCCGCACCTCGATGGATGGCGACGAGGCGGTGCTCGAGGTGATCGACGACGGGCCGGGGATCCCCGCGGACGAGCTCGAACGGCTCGACGAACCTCGGTTCACCACCAAGCAGGGAACCGTACGGTTCGGGCTGGGCCTGGGCCTGAGCATCGTCCGACGGATCATCGAAGCGCACGGAGGCCGGTTCCACCTCCGATCACAACCAGGCCGTACCGTTGCCGAGGTGCGGATCCCGACCGACGAGGTGACATGAGACTGGCCATCGTCATCGTCGAGGACGAACCGGGCGTTAGAGAAGCCCTCGAACGCGACCTCAGCCCCCTCCGCAACACCCTCCGCGTCGAAGCCGCGTCGGACGTCGACGACGCGGTTGCCCTGTTGGCGGAGATCGCTGAGGACGGCGATCAACTGGCGCTGATCCTCGCTGACCACCGACTCCCCGGCCGGACCGGTGTCGAGCTGCTCATCGACCTCCATGCCGACGCCGACACCGCGGCGGTCCGCAAGGTCTTGGTCACCGGTCAGGCGGATCAGGAGGACACGATCCGGGCGGTCAACGAGGCGGGCCTCCACCACTACATCGCCAAACCCTGGGATCCTGCAGAGCTCCTCACGGTCGTGCGTGACCAACTCACCGAGTTCGTGCTCGAGCAACGGCTCGATCCACTCCCCCACCTGGCGGCTCTCGACGCGGTGCGGGTCATGCCGTTGCTCCGGGACCGAGGCGATCGATGACCGCCGGCAAGCCTGCCGCGGAGCGGCCTTCTGCGGTCCAACGGGCGACCGCCATGCTGCTGGATGTCGACGAGGCCGCCGCGGCCAAGCTTCCCGTTGAGGTCGCGGAGGAGATACCCGCCAACGCGTTGAAACAGATCGTCGCGATGGGCTTGCAGAAGGCCGGTGACCTGGTGGTCGACCCGAGGACGGTCCTGAGCTGGGTCATCACCAGCGTCGGCGCCCCAGCTGCCATCGTCGGGCTCCTCGTACCCGTACGCGAGTCGGGATCGATGCTGCCCCAGACCCTGATCGCCCCGGCGGTCCGGCGGATCGCCGTGCGTAAGTGGGTCTGGGTCACCGGCGCTGCCGGCCAGGGCCTCGCCGTGGCCGTCATGGCCGGTTTCACCGCGTTCAGCGAGGGGGCACTCGCGGGGTGGGGGATCCTTGGCGCGCTCGCCGTGTTCGCGCTCGCCCGATCGCTGTCGTCCTTGACGTCCAAGGACGTGCTCGGCCGGACCATGCCGAAAGGCACCCGAGGTCAGGTCACCGGAGCAGCGACCGTGGCCTCCGGCGCCGTCGCCATCACGCTCGGGGCCGGCCTGCGGCTGTTCGGCGGCGACGGAGCCGGCGTGGCGACCCTCGCCATCCTGCTGGGTTGCGGAGCGCTCGCCTGGGCCGCTGCAGGCACGGTCTTCGCGACGATCAAGGAGGTCGCTCCCGAACCCGAGGCGGGTCGCGACGACCAGGACGATGCCGGCGGTCCCGCGGCCTCGGCGATCGATCTGCTGCTCCACGATGCGCCCTTCCGTAGGTTCATCATCGCCCGGACGTTGCTGCTGGTCTCGGCCTTGTCCCCGCCGTTCATCGTCGCCCTGGCCACCGCTCGCGGAGATGCGGGTCTCGAGGGGCTCGGTCCCTTCCTGATCTCCAGTGGCCTCGCCGCGCTCCTCGGCGGACGGCTCTGGGGAAACCTCGCGGACCGATCGAGCCGGTTGACGATGATGCTCGCCGCCGGCAGCGCCTCGACGGTGATCGTGCTCCTGCTGGTGCTGCTCCGGTTCGAAGCGATCCGCGAACTCGACCTGCTCTACCCGGCCGCGTACCTGTTGCTGGCCATCGCCCACACGGGAGCCCGGATCGGGCGCAAGACCTACCTCGTCGATCTCGGCGAGGGCGACCAACGGACCACCTACGTCGCCGTCTCCAACAGCGCGATCGGCATCGTGCTGTTGATCACCGGCGGGCTCAGCGCCGCCATCGCAACCCTCGGGGTCGAGGTTGCGCTCGGGGCGCTCGCCGCACTCGGGCTGGTCGGTGTCCTGGTCAGCCGGACCCTGCCGGAGGTGAGCCAGGAGGCGTGAGCGGAAGCGACGTCCGGTCGCCCTCTACCGCGACGGTTGCCGTGGCGGCACAGACCGTCCGCACACCTCGCGTAGGCCTAACCAGGCCGCAGTCAGAGCGAGGATCAGGGCGATCGCCAAGAGCAGGATCTCACCGCTGGAGGCGAACCAGATGACCAGTCCGATGCACAGCAACAGTTGCAGGGCGTACCCCGTCAGGCGCAGGCTCCGACGCCAGCGACCACGCGCTGCGTGGTTCGAATCCGGACCGGGTTCGCTCATCGCTGCCTCGTCGTAG
>SKNK01000354.1 GCA_007120565.1 Nitriliruptoraceae bacterium
CCAAGCGTGACCGGGACGGGCTCATCGACGCTCTGATCGTGATGGTCGCGCTGACGACGGTCCTGTGGACGATCGTCTTCGGTGGTGGCCCGATCGATGAGATGCCCCTGGCCAGCGGCGTCGCCCTCGCCGCCGCGCTCCTGGTTCCCGTCTGGGTCGCCGCGCTCAGCATCCGATTGATCCTGACCTCCGGTGCCCGATTGCTGTCCGCTCGCCTGCTGGGAACCGGCGGGCTGACCCTGTTCGTCGTCACCTTGCTGTGGGTCCTGAGCGACTTCGCGGGCATCGCGATCCCGACCGCTGCCAGCGACCTGCTCTGGCTCCTCGCCATCGTGATGGTCCCGGCAACCGCACTCCACCCATCGATGCGCGAACTCACGGAACCCGCACCCGAAGCGCAGGACGCGGTGAGCGTCGGGCGGCTGACCGTCTTGGGCCTCGCCCTGATCGCGGTGCCTGCAGCTCTCCTGCAGGCCGCCGGATCGGTGGAGGTCAACATCCTGCTGCCCGTCGGAGGATCGGCCCTGCTCGCGGTGTTCGTGCTGGCACGCCTCGCGCGGCTCGTGAGCGAGCGCGAACGTGCCCGCCGCGAGGTGACGGTCCGAGCCATCCATCAGGAGGCCCTGTCCAAGCTCGCAGCTGATGCCCTCTCGAACCACGACACCACCGAACTCTACGACGATGCGCAGGAACTCCTGCGTGCAGCCGTCGACGATGCCGAGGTGCAGGTGCACACCGCTAGTGGATGCGCGCCACCGGACACGTCCGGACCGCATCACCTGCGGCTGTTGGTCACCGGGATGGATGGGCCGGTGGCGGTGATCGAGGTCATCCCGACCGCCGGTGTGCCGCTCGATCACGAAGCTCGGCAGTTCCTCCATGCGGTCGCTGACGTGTTGTCATCGGC
The DNA here is from genome assembly GCA_007120565.1 of Nitriliruptoraceae bacterium. Taxonomy (GTDB): domain Bacteria; phylum Actinomycetota; class Nitriliruptoria; order Nitriliruptorales; family Nitriliruptoraceae; genus CSSed11-175R1. Next base: position 908 of record SKNK01000354.1, read on the forward strand.
TACCCAGCGTCGGCAGGTCGAGGTCGAACTCGAACATCGCGCGACCCACGATCCGCTCACCGGGCTCCCCAACCGCGTCCACCTGTTCGACCGACTCGAACAGGCTCTGCTGCGTCGTGGTGACCAGCATGTCGGGATCCTCTACATCGACCTCGACGGGTTCAAGCCGGTCAACGACACCTACGGGCACGAGGCCGGGGACCTCGTGCTGGTCACCTTGGCGGAACGGATGCGTGGCTTCGTGCGGGCGGCGGACACGGTCGCACGGCTCGCCGGCGACGAGTTCGTCGCGATCATCGACCCCAGCACCCCTGGGGAGCTGACCGTGGTCGCCGAGCGGCTGATCGAGTTGATCGCCGGCCCCATCGACATCAACGGGGTCACGATCACCATGGCGGCCAGCATCGGCGCCGTGGTGAGCACGCCGGCTGACCGCTACCCCGAAGCGCTCCTCCGCCGCGCCGACGAAGCCATGTACGCAGCGAAGCAGGATCCCGATCTGGCCGTCGTCGTCGCCAACGGCAGCTGACCTCGACGTGCTGGATCACACAAGCAGCGCAGCTCGCCGCCCGGGCATGGCCTGCACGACGCACTCGGCCGCGCGACCCTCCACCCCGGTCGTGGGCGCGTCCCGTCTGCCGCCCACGTCGGCGATCAACGGATGGTGACGGGCACGCGGTGCGCGGCGTTGACGGCGTAGCCACCGAGGTTCCACACCGGCTCGTCGGGCTGACGCGCCCCGGTCGAGTCGGTCGCGCGACAGCACAGCTCCGTCTCGCCGGCACGTTCCGCGGTCCACGCGAAGGTCCACCGGGACCACGCAGCCGGGTCCTCGGATACCTCGACGTCGGCGGCCTGCCAGTTGGCGCCTCCGTCAGTGCTGACCTCAACGGCGGTGATCGGAGCCGAACCGGACCAGGCTCGACCTTCGAGCCGGTGCGCGCCACGCTCAACGGTCCGACGGCGGGTGAGGAAGTCGGGGATCCCAGGCGGGACCATCAACGACCGCACGGCCATCCTCGACACGGGTGCTCCGGGGTCGTCAGCATCCTGGCGTGTCCGGTAGGCACGCTGGTGCTGGTAGCCATCGAAGGGGCGATCGACGACCTGCAGGGAGGTCAGCCACTTCACGTTGGTCATCCCGTACCACCCGGGCACGACCAACCGCAACGGGCCGCCGTGCTGGGGTGGAAGCGGCGCACCGTTCAAGGTGTGCACCAGCATCGCGCCGGTCTCTCGAAGCTCGTCGAGCGTGACGCTGCGCTGGTAGTACTGCTCGACCCCACCTTCGATCCCTCGGTCAGCTCCGGTGAACACGACCTCACTGGCACCTTCGACGAGCCCCGCGTCATCGAGCAGGTCGGCAACCGCGGTCCCCGTCCACTCTCCCGTCCCGACGGCCTCATGCAGCCAGGGTTGGCTCACCGTGCGCGGTAGGAGGCGCGCCCGCCCGTTCCCTGCACACTCCATCGTGACGCGGCGACGAGAGGTTGGCCGCTCCAGCACGTCTCGGAGTTCGAGGCGAAGGGGAGCGGTAACCATCCCAGAGATCTCCAGTCGCCAGGTCTCCGGGACGAGCGCGGGGATGTCGTAGTGGATGAGCAGGTAGTGCAGCCCTATCGGCGTCGTGTCGTAGCGCAGCGCCTCCAAGGGCATGCCGTGGTTGCGCGTCGCGAGGGCGACCTCCTCGAGACTGACCTCGGCCGATGCGCTGGTGCCCGACGGGACGGACGTCGTTGCCATGCCTTGCACTCCCTTGGACAGGCTCACGTCGACGATCCTGCCACACCGACCACCAGGCTTCCAGGGGCAGGGCGAGGGGACCGTCGCACGCCCACCCGAGTACCTCTACCGTTGGCCTCCTCCAGGAGGATGTCGTTGCCAAGGATCGTGTCACTGCTGCCGTCCACCACCGAGATCGTGCATGCGCTGGGCTTCGGTGACGACCTCGTCGGCCGATCCCACGAGTGCGACCATCCGCCCGGGGTCGAGACCCTGCCGGCGGTCACCGAGCCGAAGGTCTGGCTGGGCGGCGACAGCGCCGCGATCGACCGCCAGGTCCGCGAGGTCCTCGAGCAGGCCCTGTCGGTCTACAAGGTCCACACCGACGTCCTCCGCAACCTGGCCCCGGACGTCGTGCTGACCCAGTCGCAGTGCGAGGTCTGCGCCGTCAGCGCTGACGACGTCCAACAAGCGGTGAACGATCACCTCGACGGCAACGCCGAGGTAGTGGCGCTCGAGCCGAACGCCCTGTCCGACGTGCTCGATGACATCCGACGGGTCGCGAGTGCACTTGGGGTCCCGGACCGCGGCGACGAACTCGCTACCTCGATGTCGCTGCGGATCGCGGCGATCGCAGAGAGGACCATCGAGCTACCTCGGCGTCGGGTGTTGACGTTGGAGTGGATCGACCCGCCGATGGCGGCGGGCAACTGGATGCCAGAGCTGCTGGCAGCTGCCGGTGGTCTGGAGCTGTTCGGGCAGGCGGGGAAGCACTCCCCCTGGCTGGACTGGGACGCGGTCGCCGCCGCGGATCCCGACGCCATCATCGTGCTGCCCTGCGGGTTCGACCTGGACCGCACCCGTGAGGAAGCCAAGGCGCTCACCGAGCTGCCGGGGTGGTCGCAGCTGCGGGCGGTGCGGGAAGGACGAGTGGCGCTGGTCGACGGCCACCGGTTCTTCAACCGCCCCGGACCGAGGTTGGTGGATTCCACCCAGATCCTGGCGGAGATCCTGCAGCCGGAAGCCTTCGCTCCGAGCTACCTCGGCGACGCCTGGGAGCCCATGCAGGTGAGCTGACCCTGCCCGTTCGAGGCGGACTCGTTGGTCAGGTCACCTAGGCCTCGATGGGGACGGTTCGTCGAACGGCGCCGCGTCGCGCCACGGCTCAGGTCGCTTCGCCGTCCACGGGTGGTTGCTGGTCGGCTCGAGGGTCCGTGCGGATCGTTGGCACGATGACGGCCGCGCCCAGCGCGACGACCCCGACGACGAACAGCGATGGCGTCCTCGTGCCGACGACCTGGGTCAGCGCACCACCGAGGACGGGGCCGAGCGCCGCACCAACACCGCGGGTCAGTGACGACAGGCCCAGCACCATCCCGAGCGAGCTCCCCGGGAGGGCGTCAGCACTGAAGATGCTCTCCACCGGTACGAGTGCCCCGATGGCGACCCCGGCGACGACGGCGAAGAGGACGGCCATCGGCACGTTGCTCGCGAAGGGCAGCAGGAAGCACGCGACCCCGGTGAGCAGATGCGCGAGCCGGAGGGTCGGGCGGGATCCGAGACGCCGGATCAGCCACGGCATGGGTATCCGACCGGCTAACTGGAGGAA
>SKNK01000325.1 GCA_007120565.1 Nitriliruptoraceae bacterium
GAGGCACCGACCGTCGCGGCCGCTGTGCCAGATGCCCGACTGGTCGAACTTCCCGATCAAGGGCACGCGGCGGATGTCGTCGCCCCGGAGCTGATCGCCGGCCACCTGCTCAGCTTCCTGGCCGAGGATCGGTGATCCGACCTCCGCCGCCGGCCGGCGAAGCCACGATCAGCCAGGGTTGGTCGCGGAGATCCAACGCGCCTCGTTCGGGAGGTGGACCCGGCCGTCCTCCGCGGTGAACGGCTGCCACACTTCGTCGGTCACGCGGGCCCAGATCTGTTCACGCCGTTGCGGTGGCGCCTCGTCAACCAGCGCACTCACGGGCGGCGCGCAGTCGCGTAGAAACCGGGTGGCCTCTCCCGCGGAGTCGAACACGAAGGTGGCGGTGGTCCGGCCGATCCGCAGGTTCTCGAACCCCGCATCCCGGACCACCTCGGCGAGACGGTCCTCGTCGGCCAGCGCGAACAGACCCGGAGCATCGAGTTCCGGTGCCGGCAGGTCCAGCAGGTCTCGGATCAGCGAGACCGGGGTGGCGAAGGCCACCTCGCTGGGCGGACCCCAGACGCTGGCCGTCAGCCGGCCACCAGGCCGCAGGAAGGACCGCAGGCGCGCGAGGGTCGCGCTGGGATCGGTCAGGTACATCAGGGCGGATCGGCTGACGATGGCGTCGAGGGCGAGGTCCTCGAGGTCGAGTTCCTCGACGTCACCCTCGAGGTAGCTCACGTCGACCTCGCGCAGGTCGGTCCACTCGGCACGGTCTCGGGCGAAGTCGAGCATCTCGCCCGACAGGTCCTGTAGCAGCACCTCGCCACCAGGGGCGACCAGCTGTGCGATCGTGAGGCCGGGCTCCCCGTACCCGGTGGCGACGTCTAGGACCCGTTGGCCAGGGCGCAGCTCGGCCTCGACGAGCAGGGGCCGACTGATCTGGCGCATCGCCGCGTTGGCCTCCAAGGTAGGGAACCAGCGCCGCCAGCCGGGGGCCGCTTCACGCCACTCCTGGCGGAGCTTGGTGCGGTAGGTCTGTCGGTCGAAGGTCGTGGTCGGCATCAGCCTCACTCCTCGTCGGTCGGTCTCCGTGGTGCGGTGCGCCCGGCGGCGGGCGGTGCCCGCAGAACGCCTCACTGAGGAGACGTAACAACGACCGTTACCGCCGTAACATCCGCCACCATCGCGTGCGTACCCCTACGCTGCGCCGAGGGGTGACGGGACCGGACGTGCGCCACGGGGAGGTGGGACCGGACGTGGATACGCCGCTTGAGACCGCCCGCGCCGCCGTCTCGCGCGGCGACACCCCGACGGCCTACGAGCTCCTCCAGGAGGCGGATGCCTCGACGTCACTGGAGCACGAGGAGCTCGCGCTGCTGGCACAGGTGGCCTACGCCACCGGCCACCTCGAGGCGACCTTCGATGCCTGGGAGCGGGTCCACGACCTTGGCGTGCGGGACGGCGACCCGGTCGTCGCGGCGACCGGTGCCGCGCAGGTGGCGATGCACCTGCTGATGGACGCCGGCCTGCTCGCGCCGATGCGCGTGTGGGCCAAGCGCGCCGAGCGGTTGCTCGAGGGGCACCCCACGGTGGCGGTCCACGCGGTCATCGCCACGGCAAAGGGCTACGAACGGTTGTTGGCCGGCGATGCCGCCTCAGCTGGGGACCTCGCGAAGCAAGCGGTCGAGATCGGCACCGAGCTTGGTGTCCCGGCTGCGGTCGCGCTCGGCCAGGTCATGCAGGCAAGGAGCGCGCTGCTCGCCGACGACGTCGCGAACGGCCTCGACCTGCTCGACGAGTCGGCCGCGGTGGTGATGCTCGACGACATCGACCCGTTGACCGTCGGGATGGCCTACTGCGAGCTGGTGTGTGCGTGGCAGGGGCTCGCGCAGTACGACCGGGCGGAGGAGCTCACCGAGGCGATGCTGCGGTGGAGCCACGCCCATCCCGACCTCGGCAGCATCCACGGCCGCTGCCGGGTGCACCGAGCCGAGATGCTGCGGATCCGCGGCTCGCTCGCCGACGCCGAGGACGAGGCGCTCGCCGCCTGCGAGGAGCTGCGCCCCTACATGCGGCGCGAGTACGGCTGGCCACTGACCGAACTCGGCACGATCCGCCTGCAGCGCGGCGACCTCGAGGGGGCGGAGCACGCCCTGGTCGAGGCCTACCGCGCCGGCTGGGACCCGCAGCCCGGACTCGCCCTGCTGCGCCTGGCCCAGGGCGACGTCGAGGCCGCCGTCGCCACGCTCCGCGACGCGCTCGATCATCCCCGCAACGTTCCGTCCAAGGAGCGGCCGCCGTGCACGGATCTCCAGCGCGCTCCCCTGCTGGTGGCACAGGTCGAGATCACCCTGGAGGCCGGACTGACCGACGACGCCCGCTCGGCCGCCGATGACCTCGACCGCATCGCCCGCACCTACCAGAGCCGACCCCTGCATGCCGCTGCCGCCCTTGCGCGGGGCCGGATCGGCGTGGCCACCGGCGACGCCGTGGCAGCACGTGGGGACCTCAAGGCCGCGGTCGAGACCTTCCACGACCTGGGGATGCCGTACGAGAGCGCTCGGGCGCGAGCCGCCCTGTCCCGCTGCTACGAGGCCACGGGCGACGACCACCTCGCCGCGATGGAGGACGACGCGGTCACCGAACTGCTCCGCCGCAGTGGTGCATCGGCACCTGCCCTGCCCCGTCGTAGCGCCTCCGGGTCGCGGCCTCAGGGTGAGTTGGCGGCGAAGGCCGGGCTCTGGACCGAGGACGACCACTGGGTGTTCGACTTCGGTGGGGAGTCCCTCCGCCTGCGCGACCTGAAGGGTGTGCGCTACCTCGCCCGCCTCCTTGCTGAGCCCGGTCGCGAGTTCCACGTCCTGGACCTGGTGGCTGCGGAGTCTGGCATGCCTGCGGGCGCCTCGACGGCAGCGCAGCCCGACGGCGTCGACGTCCAGGATGGCTTCGACCTGGGGATGGGCCCGCTGCTGGACGAGAAGGCGAAGTCGACCTTCCGCCGCAGGATCACCGAGGTGGAGGACGACCTCGCGGAGGCCCGTGATCGTGGCGACGACGACCGCGCGTCGGCCGCGGAACTGGAGCGGGATTTCCTGGTCCGGGAACTGGCGCGTGCGGTGGGGCTCGGTGGCCGGGACCGCCCCGCAGGCGTTGCGGCCGAGCGCGCCAGGGTCAGCGTGACGCGCGCTATCCGTTACGCGTTGGAACGGATAGGTGACCATCACCGCCCGCTCGGCGAGCACCTCGATCATGCCGTGTGCACCGGCACCTACGTGGCGTACGCGCCCGATCCGGCAGCTCCCGTCAGGTGGGCTGTCGACCCCGCACGTACCACCTCGACGTGACGGTTCTCAGGTGTCGGTGCTCGTCGCCGACCCGGTGGCAGGTGAGGCGTCGTCGGCGCCGAGATCGTCGCCGCTGAGCAGCCATAGGAACTGGGCGAAGCTCGCGAGGAGCCCGATCGCGATGCCGATCGTCGCCAGGAGAAGCACGACCCGCAGCGGGGTCGTCCACCCCGACCACCCGGGGCTCAACTCGAAGGGGAAGATCGACCAGAGGCGCCAGAAGATGATGACACCGAAGGCCGCGGTGACCGTGTCACCGAGGCGCCTGGCCCACGGCGGGTCGAAGGCCATCTGGCCGAGGTTGACCGCAACGCCGACCAGCAACGACAAGGTGATCAACCAGACCACCCGACCGAACTCCTCGGTGAGGAAGGGCACCCACCACCATCCCGGGGCGACGTTGACCACCCAGATCAGGACCGCGTTGATGCCTGCCCCGAGGAGGTAGCCGAACCGACGGGAGGCGGGCGACGGACGCGCCGCTCGGGGACGGACATCCCGGGACGACGTCGCGACCATGGCGCACCTCCAGGACGTGCGACCACACCTGCAGCCCAGTGGACCGAGCCAGATCCACGTCCACGGTCAGCGTCCTCCGCAGGCGCAGAAGTGACCAGGGCCGCAAGGCCCATCGGCTGCGACGCGGAACGGGCCGTCAGGCCTGCGGGTCCGCGATGTGGACGGCGACCGGCGTCGCCGCCTCGACGGTCCGGCTGACCGTGCACAGGCGATCGTGGGATGCCTCGACCGCTCGAGGCAGCCGAGTTCGGGCCGCGTCACCGTCGTCGCCGTCGGGGAAGGCGACGTGGTAGGTCATGCGGACATCACGCATGATGTTGCCGGTGTCGTCGCTGATCTTCTCGGCTTCGA
>SKNK01000067.1 GCA_007120565.1 Nitriliruptoraceae bacterium
GCGCCTCCCACCGGAGCTCAAGGACCGCATCGTCGAACGGGCGGAGCGGGAAGGCTCCTCCGTGAACACCTGGGTCGTGCAGTCGCTCCAACGCAGCACCGAACGTCCAGGACCCCGACCGACCGGCCGTCGCCTCCAGGGACGAGCCAGCAGCTGACCCCCGAACACCCAGGAGCATCCCATGACCACCTACAACCTCGATGTCCCTGCCGAGTTGGACGTCGACCTCAAGCTGCCCATCGGCCACGTCGAGTTCGTAGCCGGCCCCGCCGGTCACGCCACGGTGGAGCTCACCGCCACCGGCGGGATCGGCGAACAGTTGATCGAGGAGAGCCGGGTCGAACTCGTCGGCAACCGCCTGATCGTTCACGCTCCCGAGCGAGGCACCCGGGGCCTCGGGCTGTTCCGCGCACGGATCTCGGGCAGCATCCACGTCGCGATCACGATCCCCGAGGGCGCCGCGTTGTCCGCCGACGTCGCGGCCGCGGACGTCGACGCACCCGTGACCTTCCGCACCGTCGAGGTCCGCAGCGCCTCGGGAGACGTCCGCCTTGGCGACGTGACCGGCTCGGCCTCGGTGCACACCGCGTCCGGCGACGTCCACCTCGGCGACGTCGACGGCCATCTCACGGCGGCGACCGCGTCGGGAGACATCCGTGTGGGCGCCGTGTCCGGCGACATGGCGACGCGAACCGCCTCAGGCGACATCGAGGCAGGTTCGCTCGGTGGCAACGCGCGGCTGCGCTCGGTGAGCGGGGACGTGACCGTTCGGGAGGTGACCGGAGGTGAGGTGGATGTCGCCTCGACCTCAGGTGACGTGCACCTGCGAGTCACCTCCGGCCTGCAGATCCACCTCGATGTCTCCAGCGTCTCGGGCGAACTGCGCAGCGACCTCGGCGGCGGTGACGACTCCACCGGACCGGTCGATCTCTCGCTGCGTGCACGGTCGGTCAGCGGCGACATCACGCTCTCGCGGGCACGCAACGTCGGCATGGCGCAGGTCGTTTGACCGGTCCGGCGTCGCACCGGCCCTCAGGCGCCCAGCGGGTACGCCCGAGGCGGATCACCGCCCGTGGAGCGGCAACCCGTCTGGCGTCTGGGGGAACCGGTTGATCATCGTCGGGGTCGCTGCCGCGACGTAGGCGAGCATCATCGCCTCGGCGTCCTCCGGGAACCCCTGCTCGCGGATCGCCTCACTCATCAGTTCTGCCCAGCGTTGCGCCCGCTCCGGTGTGACCTCGAAGGGCGCGTGGCGCATCCGCAACCGCGGATGTCCGTGGTGGCGCGAGTACACGTCCCCACCACCCCAGTACTGGGCCAGGAACAACGCGAGCCGGTGTTTGCCCGGTTCGAGGTCCTCTGGGTAGGTGGGGCGCAGCACCTCGTCCTGCTCGACGCGCGCGTAGAAGGCGTCGACCAGCGCTTCGAAGGCCGGCCAGCCACCGACGAGTTCGTAGACCTCGTGGGGGTGGCGATCGGGAGGGTTGCGGTCGGTCACAGTGCCCGCTCGTAGTAGGCGACATCGAGGTAGCGGTCGAACTTGTAGCCCGCTTCGGTCAGGGTGCCACGGTGCACGAAGTCCCACCGTTCGTGGAACCCGATCGACGCATCGTTGGGCAGAGCGATGATCGAGTACGCCCGGTGGAAGCGGCCCTCGGCCTCCAAGCGTGGCAACAGCGCTCCGAACAGCGCGGCGCCGATCCCCGACCCGGTCCCGTCCGGAGCCACGTAGATCGACAGTTCGAGCGAGCGGTCGTAGGCGGGTTTGGGCCGGAAGCTCTGCGTCTGCGTGTACCCCGCGACCGCGCCGTCGACCTCGGCGACCAGCAGGTGGTAGGGACCAGCGGCCACGTCCGCTTCGAAGCGTTCGGTCCATTCGCGTGGGGTCCGGACCTGGGTGTTGAAGGTGGTCGTGGTCCGCAGCACGTAGTGGGTGTAGATAGCGGCGACGGCCGGCAGGTCTGCCGGCGTCGCATCACGAACGATCACGGTGCTCACCCTGCCAACGGTAGTGGAGTCGGCGGCACCCGCCGACACCCACGCCGGACCCCGCGAGTCCGTCCTTCGATCAGTACAAGCCAGCCGGGCGGAAGCGTTCGTCGTGCAGGTGCATGGCGAACTTGTCGCTCATCCCTGCCACGTAGTCGACGGCTGCCTGCAGCGGTGAGCTGTCGGGCAGGCGGTAGGCATCGGGGATCAACTCGGGCCGCTCAGCGAACCACTCGACGAGGTCCTGGATCACTCGAACGGCGCGCGCAGCCTGCGCCCGAGCTTCGGGGCGCAGGTAGACGTTCTCGAACATCCAGGTCCGAAGATCCTGCATCGTCTGGAGCTTCTCGGACTCCATGGTGACCTCACCGGCTTCCACCGACGAGGCGATCACGATGGTGACCATCGACGAGATCCAGGCACGCCCTGGCTCGCCGAACGCGTCGGTGAAGCGGGAGGGCAGCGTCTCGGGGGTCAACACACCCGCACGGATCGCGTCCTGCACATCGTGAGCGAGGTAGGCGATCCGATCGGCGTACCGGCAGATCGTGCCCTCCGGAGTGAACGGCGGGGGGTCGTTCTTCCACGACGACTGGCTGATGCCATCGCGAACCTCGGGGGTCAGGTTCAACGGCTCGAGCTTCTCGACCACGCGAACCCCGTGGATCGCGTGTTGCCACTCCCCCTCGACGTAGGGGGTGAGCGCGTCCTCGCCGGTGTGGCCGAAGGGGGCGTGGCCGATGTCATGGCCGAGACAGATCGCCTCGGTCAAGGGCTCGTTCAACCCCAGCGCGACCGCGATCGACCGGCCGACCTGCGCGACCTGCAGGGTGTGGGTCAACCGTGTGACGAAGTGATCGCCTTCGGGGTTGAGGAACACCTGGGTCTTGTGCTTGAGGCGCCGGAACGCCTTGCAGTGCAGGATCCGGTCGCGGTCCCGCTCGAACGCGGTCCGGTACGGGTCCTCGACCTCCTCGACGTCCCGCGGGCGGGCCTTGGCCGCCTTGGTCGCGATGGGAGCGAGGTGCTCGAACTCCAGGGCCTCACGCACCTCGCGGGTGCGGTGGTGGAGCGTTGCCGTGGTTGCCATACAACTACCGATCAGATCGGGGCGAAGGCTCGGGCGTCCCCGTCGGGACCATCGTCGTCGCGGCCAGACATGGCACCGTCGGGCTGTTCACCCGCGTTCGCGCCGATGTCGACCGGGCGCTGGGGCCCGCGGATGATGCGACGCCGCACCCGTCCGCTGATCGTGTCGACGATGAGGGTGATGATGATCATCACCGCCAGAGCGGTTCCTGCGGCGGCCCAGTCACGGAGCAGGCTGATCTGTTGGATCAGCAGGGTGCCGATGCCACCGGCCCCGACCGCACCAGCTACGGCCGAGTTACGGATGTTGATCTCGAACCGGTAGAGCCACAGCGCGATGATCTCCGGGATGACCTGGGGGATCACCGACCACCGGATCGTCTGCAGCCGCCCGCCCCCTGACGCCTTGGATGCCTCGACGGGCCCCTGGTCGATGCCTTCGATCACCTCGGCGGACAACTTGCCGAGGGTGCCGATCGAGCTGATCCCGAGGGCGAGCGCGACCGTCACCGGCGTCAACCCGGCCACCGGGATGAAGAAGATGAGGAACACGATCTCGGGGACGGCTCGGAAGAAGTTCAGCACCTGCCGCGCCGCGAAGACGACCGGCTTGGAGAACAGGTTGGTCGCAGCGATGAACCCGAGAGGGAACGACAACGCCGCACCGATCATGGTCCCGATCCACGCCATCCCCAGCGACTCGATCATCGCCGTGAGGGCGCGGGGCAGCTCGCCGATGTCCGGTGGGAGGTACATCAACCCGAGGTAGTGCACGGTGCGTTCAGGGAGGGCGGTGATCTGGCCCAGCTGGATGTCCACCGTGCCCGTCGTCCCGAGGAAGGCGAGCACCAGCGCGCCGCTGATCAGCCAACGGAACCAGTTGAACGGCTTCTCCGGGCGCACGATCTCCTCGGAGCGCTGCTTGGCTTCGGCCTCGGTCATCCGCTCGCTCATAGGAGGTGCTTCCGGACCGCGATCGAGATCCGATCGACGACGAACACGACGACGAAGAAGCCGATCACGACCGCCGCCAGGCGGTCGTACCAGCCCCGTTGGTAGTACTCGCTGAAGATCTGACCGATACCGCCGGCACCGACGAA
>SKNK01000517.1 GCA_007120565.1 Nitriliruptoraceae bacterium
CGGTCGATGTGTTCCAGACCGGGTCGGGCACCTCGACCAACATGAACGTCAACGAGGTCGTCGCCAACCGTGCGAAACAACTGCTCGGCGAGGATCTCACCTCGACGCGGGTCCACCCAAACGACCACGTCAACGCCTCGCAGTCCTCGAACGACACCTTCCCGACCTCGGTGCACGTCGCCGTCGCCCGCGTCGCCAACGATGAGCTCATCCCGGCCCTGCGCCACCTCGCCGACTCGCTGCGCAGCAAGGAGCGCGAGTTCGCCGAGGTGGTCAAGTCGGGCCGGACCCACCTGATGGACGCCACCCCGGTCACCCTCGGCCAGGAGTTCGGGGGCTACGCCCGCCAGATCGAGCTCGGCATCGAGCGGGTCGAGCGGACCCTGCCGTCGGTCTACGAGTTGGCGCTTGGCGGCACCGCGGTCGGCACCGGCCTGAACTGCCCGCCGGGGTTCGTGGACCGCGTGATCGAACTCATGGCGGAGCGTGCGGACCTGCCGTTCCGCGAGGCTGAGGACCACTTCGAGGCGCAGGGCGCACGCGACGCGCTGGTCGAGGTGTCCGGTGCGCTGAAGACCGTCGCGGTCAGCCTCATCAAGATCGCCAACGACGTCCGGTGGATGGCTTCCGGGCCACGGACCGGCCTCTACGAGATCCAGCTCCCGGAGATCCAGCCGGGTAGCTCGATCATGCCCGGCAAGGTCAACCCGGTCATCCCCGAGTCGGTCCGCCAGGTGGCGGCACAGGTGATCGGTAACGACGCGGCGGTCGCCGTCGGCGGCCTCTCCGGCGAACTCGAACTCAACGTCATGATCCCGCTCATGGCCCGCAACGTGATCGAGTCCGAACGTCTGCTCGCGGCGGTGAGTCGCGTGTTCGTCGACAAGTGCCTCGACGGAACCGAGGCCACCGAGCAGGGGCCGGAACTCGTCGAGCGGTCCCTGATGCAGGTCACCGCGCTGGTGCCCGAGATCGGCTACGAGCGTTCGGCCGGACTGGCGAAGAAGGCGCACAAGACCGGACAGACGCTCCGCGAGGTCGCCGTCGAGGACGGCGTTCCGGAGGAGACCCTCGACCGGGTCCTCGACTACAAGCGCATGACCGAAGGCGGGGTCCTCTGACACGCGCGTCGCCGCGAGGCCTCACCGCCGACCCGGCCGCCACCAACCGCTTCTGAGCGCGGCTGAGCGCGGCTGACCAGGAGCGCTCGCACGCTGTGGCGGGTGTGGCCGCACGTACGGGCGCGAAGGGTTCAGTTCCCGGCTCCGGTGGTCGACACTTCGAGGGCAACCACTCCGGGTGAAGCGGCACCTGGCGACGGCTTTGGTGAGGGAGGGCACGCGTGGGTTCGAGCCCCGGTGTTCATGAGCGCTCTCAGAGCGCCGACTCGGCACAGGATCCGCCTAGGCCGTCCGAGCCGACCAGTCCGGCACGGGGCCACGCCCCGTCGGGCCACGCACCCCCGGGCCACGCAACGTCGGGCCACGCCCCGTCGGGCCACGCCCCGTCGGACCACGCAACGTCGGACCACGCGACGCCGGACGCGCGACGGCACCGGCTGAACCACTTCCGACGCGCCAACGCCACGATGGCCTTCTGGTCGAGTGGGGCGGTCTCGCTGGCCAACGTGCTGTACCTGGCCACGACGCCGCAAGGACCCAACCGGACCTTCATCTGGATCGTGGCGCTGGTCGCGATCACCAACGGCATCGCCACGATGGTCATCGCCAGGCGTTGGCGGCTGACCCGCCAGCTGATCCACTCCTGGACCGGAACGCAGCTGGTGCTGATCTCCGTCGCCGCCGCAGCGGACGGCGGCCTGAGTAGTCCGTTCATGGTGATCCTGGCGCTGCCGATCAGCATGAGCGCGATGGTGATGAGCCCACGAGCGATGCGCGGCTACACCGCGCTGGCTGTGGTGGCGATCGTGCTGGTCGGGTACAGCTCCGGATCGCTCGCACTGGGGCCGGTAGCGATCTGGAGTACGACGATCGTCGGGCTCTCCCTCGTGGGTCTGGGCTTCGCCAACAACACGCGACGCCTGACCCGCAAGCTCAACCAGGCCAACAAGGAACTGCTCGAACTGTCGCGCAAGGACCCCCTCACCGGCGTGCTCAACCACCGCTGCTTCTACGAGGAAGTGGACCTCGCTCTTGCCCGGGCTCACCGCAGCGAGGCGCCGGTGTCGGTGCTCGTCCTCGACATCGACCACTTCAAGGACGTCAACGATCACCACGGCCACCCCGTCGGTGACGAGGTACTGCGCGCGGTCGCCGGTTCGTTGCGTGCCAGCACACGGACGGGCGACGTCGTGGCTCGCACGGGTGGTGAGGAGTTCGCGGTCCTCATGCCCGACACCTCCCTCGCCGATGCGGCATCGGTAGCCGAACGCGTCCGCGCCACCATCGCCGATGCCGGAGGCCCCGTCCCGGTCACGGCCAGTGCCGGACTCTCCGCCTTCCCCGAACACGGCACCACGAGCAGCCGACTGGTCCGGATCGCCGACGATGCGCTCTACGCCGCCAAACACGCAGGCCGCGACCGGTTGTCCTCGGCGCCCTGCTGACCGCGCCCGCCGAACCGTCGACCCGTCGACCCGTTGACCCGTCGAGCCGTCGCTCAGATCATCTCACGCAGGTGACGTCGCTCAGATCGCATCGATCGCCGCGTTGACCCCCAAGCGCAGTTCGGCGAGGTGGTCATCGTCCAGCGGGTTGCCATCAGCATCACGGACGTAGAACACGTCGAGCACCTCATGGCCGATGGTCTGGATCCGCGCAACGACGATGTCGAGCTCGAGCTCGGACAACGCCGTGGCGATGGCGTAGAGCACCCCGGAGCGGTCCAGGGCTCGTACCTCGATGACGGTGGCGCGGCCGGAGGGATCGTCCTGGGTGGTGACCTCGGTCGGAACGTCGGGGAGCTTCGACACCCGATGATCGTCACTGCGGGCCTTGCGCGCCACACGGGCCCGCATCGCCAGGCGTCCGGCCGCCGCGTCGACCAGGTCGCCTTCGACCCGTGCCCACCACGAGCCCCCGACGCCCTCCGGCGGTTGCACCTTGAAGGTGTCCACCGCCAGTCCGTCCTGGCGTGCGAACGCGTCCGCCGCCAGGATCGACCCACCGTGGAGGGCGAGCACGCCAGCGACCTTGGCGAACCAGCCATGGTGGTCGAGCGCGACGACGTCCAGTTCGTCCAGCCCTTCGTGGCCGTCGGGGTCGTCCTCCCCCGGCGTCACACGCGTCCTGACCTCAGCCGGACCTGGCCGCGTGGCCGCCATCAGCGTGTGACGCACGACCGCACGTGGGGAGACGGCCGCGGCGTAGCGAGGCGGCAGCATCGCGAGGTGCTCACGTACGGCCTCAGCGGTGGCTCCCAGGTCCTCTGCGAGCTCCTGCGCTTCGCGGGCCGTGGTGACCGCACCATCGGCGACCTCATCCGGGGATCGTTGTTCGAGCACGGCTCTCACCTTGGTCACGAGCGTCCGGACGAGGGTCGCCGTCCAATCGCTCCATGCGGTCGGTCCGGTCGCGCGGCCATCGGCCGTCGCCAGCAGGTACAGGCAGGCCAGCGTAGAGCGGTCCCCGATCACCTCCGCCAGCTCGATCGCCAACGCGGGGTCAGCGACATCGCGCTTGCGAGCAGCATCGGGAAGGACCAGGTGGAGCTCGACCATACGACCGACCAGGTCGACCGTCGCGTCAGGAGCACCCATCCGCTTGGCGAGTGCCTGCGCCACCGGGATCCCCGTTCGGGCGTGCGGCTCTCCGAAGGCCTTGCCGACGTCGTGGAACATCGCCCCGAGCAGGAGGCCCTCGCGGTCCTCGACCTCCTCGAGTGCCTCCGCTGCCCACGGTTCTCGACGGACCAGGTCGCCCAGTTCGGCTGCGGCGTGCCACGCATGGCGGTCCAGCGAGAACCGGTGGTAGGGGTTGCGTTGCGCCCGACCGCGCAAGGGGGCCCACTCCGGCAGCAGTGCCGTCACCACGCCGACGTCGTCGAGTTCGGCGAGCGCCGGCAGGGCGACCGGACCCCGCCACAACACCGAGACGAACCGCTCGCGATCCCGATCGCTCCACTCCCAGGGGGTCTCGGTGTCGGCGGCGAAGCTCCGCAACCTGGCCGCGCTCCCCCGGTCCAGCACGGCTCCGGTGTCGGCAAGCGCGGTGAACAG
>SKNK01000475.1 GCA_007120565.1 Nitriliruptoraceae bacterium
AACGGCGTCGAGGTGGAGGAGATCGGCCCACAGGGCGTCCTCGACCACGAACCTCACCTGCGGGCGCTGGCCGGCCTGTGGTCACCCAACACCGCCGTGACCGACTTCGGAGAGGTCTGCCGGGTGATGGCGGCACGGATCCGCGCCGCGGGCGGCGAGGTCCGGACGAACGCCGCGGTCCTCCACCTCGACCCCCATACCGGTCCGGTCCGGCTCGTCACCGGGGAGGGGACCATCGACGCTCGTGCAGCGGTCGTGTGCGCCGGACTGCAGGCCGACCGTTTCGCCAGGAACTCCGGCCTGCAGATCTCCGAGCGCATCGTGCCGTTCCGCGGCGCGTGGCTGCGGCTCAAGCCCGACCGCGCCCACCTGGTCAACGGCAACATCTACCCCGTGCCCCAGCCCGGACTGCCGTTCCTAGGGGTGCACCTGACGCGACGCATCGACGGGCAGGTGTGGATCGGTCCGAACGCGGTGTTGGCGCTCGCCCGCGAGGGACGGGCTCCGTGGTCACCGTCGGGTCGGGATCTACGCGAGACGCTCGGGTTCCCCGGCCTGTATCGCCTGGCCCGCCAACACGCCGGTACCGCCGTTGGCGAACTGTGGCGCGACCGGGTCCTGCGGGCAACGATCCGCGAGGTCCAGCGCTACGTGCCAGACATCGAGATCGATGACGTCGAGCGCGGTCCCTGGGGCGTGCGCGCCCAGCTGATGCGCCGAGACGGCCAACTGGTGGAGGACTTCGACGTCCGCAGCTCCGGGCGGGTGCTGCACGTGCTGAACGCGCCATCACCCGCCGCTACGGCGTCGCTGGCGATCGGCGCGGAACTCCGCGACCGGGTCCTCACGCTGCTGTGATCCGGGCTCGCGATCCCGCTCGGGCGGGACTCCGGCGCTGGGGCCCGCGCTGGGCTCACCCGCCGCGCACTCGACCCGGGTCTCAGCCAGGAAACGTGTGGCGAACCGGCCAGCTGCTGGCCGCTTCGTCACACGTTCGGTCCGTCAGCCGTCGTCGGACGCGAGCGCGCGGCGGCGGAGCGACCACATCTGCGATGCCCGCTCGGCCTGAGACGCCACCTCCCAGGTGGTGCCGGGCGGGTCCACCTCGCTGCGGAACGAGGCAACGGCCGCCCGGGCGAGCCCCGCGTCCTTGGCGGGACGACGCGCGAGTTCGAAGGCTCGAGCCTCCACCTCGTCGTCTGGCAGGCACTCCCAGGCGAGGCCGAGCTCGACGGCGCGTGCTCCACCGACCTCCTCGCTGAACAGCGCCATCGCCGAGGTGGCCTCCCGCCCGGCGGTGCGCCCGAGCAACGTGAAGTGGCCACCTCCGGGGTGCAGGCCGATCCGTAGGAAGCCGGCGATCACCCGTACCGAGTCGCTGACGACCCGCAGGTCGGTGGCCATCATCAGGTTCACCCCAGCGCCGACCGCAGCACCACGGACCGCCGCGATGGTGGGAACGGCCAGGCGACCGACCCGCTGGAACGCCTGGTAGACGCTGCCGATCGCCGTGTAGTTGTCCGGGTCCGCCGGATCGTCGCCGGCGCCGTCGAGTACGTCACGGTGCGCACCAGCGCAGAAGTGCCCACCCGAGCCCTGGACGACGGCCGCGCCGATCGTGTCGTCGGCATCGATCCTGCCGCAGAGTTCGATCAGCTCCTTGGCCATGTCCTCGGTCAGCGCGTTGCGCCGCTCGGGTGCGTGCAGCGTGACGACAGCAACCCCGTCGCGGACCTCGAGCTGCACCTGGCTGGCGGCATCGTCGGACACGTTGGTACCTCCAAGGCAAGATGGTGGGTGGTAGCGGATCGCGTAGGGCATCGTGTCACAACGGCGCGCCAGAACGAACCCTGCCGGTTCCTCTCGCTGCGGAGAGCGGGCACCATCGGCCTGGCGGATCGCGACCGGCAACGTCGAGGAGGTGGTCATCGTGGCACGGACGCGAGACCGGACCCGCGGACGCAGCGGCGGAGGACGGACCGGCAAGTGGCTCGTCTCCGTGTTCGTCTTCGTGCTGGTCGCGGGACTGGTGGCTTGCGCGAACGAAGGGCCGGACGACGAGCCCGCCCCGACCGGCGGACCCTACGACGCGTCAGCGGAGCTGCGCCCGGATCTCCTCGAGTTGGAGCCGGACGAGGTACGGCCGGGCGCCACCATCCGGATGCACTACCCCGAGGAGACGCCACGAGGCGTCGGATACGTCCTGGAGGAAGAGGTCGAGGGGACCTGGCAGCTGCGCTACTTCCTCACCGCCGCCGAGCACTCCGGCGCTTCACCGTCGTGGTCGAACGTCCGCGGCGGGAACGGTCCCGTCTGGCCGGACGTCGGCGTCACCGGTCCCGGACCGAACTGGATCCAGATCCCTCACAGAGCCGAGCCCGGCACCTACCGCGTGTGCACGGCGAACGCCGGTGACGAGTTCTGCGCCCGGCTGCAGCTCATCGACTGATCCGGCCACGACAGGCGCCGTGCCACCGACGATGCAGGCAGCGGCCCCGATCCTCAGCGCCGACGCCCACCAACTCCGCCATGGCGGTTGGCTCGTTGACGCCCGCCGTCGGCAGCGTTTCACTTCCGCACTCCACAACGAGGGGTGGCCCGTGCCGAGCCTGCCGACCGACCTGACCCTGACCGACGACGAGCTGACCCTGTCCCGTCCGACGGAGGGTGACGTCGAGGGCCTGGTCGCGGTCTGCCAGGACCAGGAGATCCAGCGCTTCACCCAGGTGCCGTCTCCCTACACCGCAGAGGATGCCCGTGGCTTCGTCACCCTTGCTCGTGACGGGCTCGAGGAGGGCTCGCAGGCCCCGCTGTTGGTCCGCGATCATGACGATCGGCTCCTGGGATCGTGCGGCTTGGTGGAGATCGACTGGAACGACCTGGGCGCCGAGGTCGGCTACTGGGTCGCTCCGTGGGCTCGCGGAGAGGGCGTTGCCACGCGAGCAGCGCGCATGGTGTGCCACTGGGCGTTCAAGGAGGTCGGCATCGAGCGCCTGGACCTGGAAGCCGCGGCGATCAACCCGGCCTCGAACGCGGTTGCCCGCAAGCTCGGCTTCACCTTGGAGGGAACCCGCCGCCGATCGGCGATCGAAGGGGCCACCGGCGAACCAGGTACCGAGCGCATGGACATGCACGTCTGGGGCCTGCTCCCGGGTGAGCTCACCTGACCCGCGCGTCCGCAGCTCGTGAGGTTCGACGCGGCACCCCGCTCTACAGCGGCCCTCTCGTCACCGGTGACCGCCCCCGTCGGGCAGTTCGCACGTGACCGGGCCGATGGGAACGCCGGCGATGCCTGGGCGCACGGCGAAGAGGGCACCCGCACCACGGCCCTGGCTGCCGACCTCCGGCCCTCCGGTCGTGATGTAGAGCACATCCAGGTCGGGCCCGGCGAAGGCACAGCTGGTCACGTTGGTCGACGCCACCTCGACGATCGTGTCCACCTCGCCGTCTGGCGTGATGCGCCACACCGCACCGCCCTCCCAGAGCGCGACCCAGATGCCGCCTTCGACATCCACCGCGAGGCCGTCCGGGTACCCCGCGCCTCCGGGGATGGTGGCGCGGACCTCGGTGTCGACGACCCGGCCAGCTGCGTCGAGGTGGAGGTCGGTGATCCGGCGGGTCGGCGTATCCACGTGATGCAGGATGCGCCCGTCCGGCGACCACCCGAGCCCGTTGCTGATGGTCAGGCCATCACGGACCACCTCGACGTCGCTGTCCTCACGGCCTCCAGCGACGCGGTACAGCGCCGCGACCGGCTCGGAGGTAGGCAGGTGCATCGTGCCGATCCACAGGACGCCGTCCGGGCCCACGCTCGCGTCGTTGCAGCGCACTGCGGGGTCGTCCGCTTGGAGAGGCAGGATCAGCCGAGGAGTGGGCTCATCCTGTTCGTCCCACCGGCCGACCCCATCGCGTAGGCCGAGCACCAGATCCCCGTCGGCGTGGGGAAGGACGGCGGAGACCAGATCGTCGTGGTCGAGCAGAACCTCGGTGGTAGCCACGGCAACGTGGTGGGCCAGGACGTGGCCAGCTTCGATGTCGACCCACAGTAGGCGGTCTCGAGGCGCGTCCCAGTACGGCCCCTCCCCCAACTGAGCACGGTGCGAGCCGGCGATCTGAGCTTGGAGTCGAGTGGTCATGTTGTGGACCTCCGAGCGAC
>SKNK01000132.1 GCA_007120565.1 Nitriliruptoraceae bacterium
CGGTGACCAACCAGGGATGCTGGCAACTCCACCGTAGGACCGGGCCCGGACCGTCCTCGCGATGCCACTGGCGCAGGCGCGCCTGCTCCAAGCGTTCGCGCCAGTTCCGCAGCCGAGGCCTGATCCGCGGCACCGGGCCCTCCTTCGCACGTGGTACCCCGAAGGTAGGACCTCAGCGGGGTCGCAAGCGACGTCGCTGGCGCTGCCAACCGCGCCACGCCAAGAGGGCCAGGGCCACCACCGCCGGCAGCAACCCCCAGATGTAGGCGGAGTCGCGCTCGGCCCCGGGCGTGGTCGACGCCGTGTCGACCTCGAGCGCCGAGTCGGCGGCATCGGGATCGGCGCCATCAGGGTCGCTGGGAAGATCGCGATCGTCGGGTTCCGGAGCCGACAGGATCTGCGGGGCAACCTCGACATCGTCGTTCCGGTGCGTCGACGGACGGCGGTGGGCTCGATCGCCATCGCCATCGGGCCGGTTCAGGCGATCCGGAGACAGGTCGGGAACGGGGGCACGCAGCGCCGACAGGTCACGCGTGGACGTCGCGGGATCCGAACCCGGGTCAGGCTTCCGCTCGGAGTCGGAACCAGGCTCGGACTCTGGTTCAGGCTCAGCCTCCGGTTCCGGGCCGGACTCGGGCTTCGGCTCCGAGCCGGAGCCAGGCTGGGACTCCGGTTCCGGGCCGGGCTCCGGTTCCGGCGCCGGTTCGGGCTCTGGCGCCGGCTCGGGTTCGGGCTCAGGGGGAGTCGATGGCGGTGGGTCAGGGTCACTCGAGCCGGCAGGGGGGTCCGGTGGCGGGGTCGAGCCATGACCGAGCAGGTGGACGGTGTAGTAGGTCCGATCACCGGAGGTCCTCACCGCCACCGCGATGTGGGTGGCGTCAGGAGCATCGAGGTTCGCGGCGTGGCCCTCGGATCCACGCCAAGCCTCGACCACCTGCGTGGCCGAGGCACGATACGTGGGGAAGTTCGCCTGGTTCTCCCGGAAGCTGTCGGCACCCCGATCGAAGTACCAGGCCGTGACGGTCGCCCGGTCGCCGTGGTACTCGCCGGTGTTCACGAGCACGTCGTTGGCGTGTTCCGCCATCGAGGCATCACCGTAGTTGTGGAGGGGTGGCAGCCCGTGACCGGTCCGGTCCTGGTTCACCGCGTCGATGACCGCGCCGACCGAGGTGGCATGCGCCGGGGCCTCGAGCGCGATGCCAACCACAGGTCCGGCGACGAGCACCGCACAGCACCAAGCCAGCCAGCGACGGACCACACGACCCTCCGGGTCACTCCACGGCGACGCATCCGATCACCGCGACGATCGCCGCGGCGGTGGATCGCCGTGGCCCTGGCCACGGCGGTGGCGGGACGCTAGCAACCTGATCCGGTTCGACCCGAAACCCACCTGGACCTTCGGCCAGGTTCGATGGGTGGCGCGGACCCGGTGCAGGCCTCGGCCTCGACGGACGTCACCGCTGCGGTCGGGTCGTGCCCGAGATCCGCACGCTCGGCTGGGCTACCGGTTGAGCCAACGTCCTGCCGGCCGACGGAGGGACCATCCCCCACGTCCCGGGTCGGTCCGGGACCACACGAGGTTGCGACGACGTTGCAACCCGTCAGAGAGGCTTCCCCGTGCTCCGAGGTACCGCACTCAAGACCAAACTCTTCGGCGCGTTCGGCGTCGCCCTTCTGATCCTGCTGATCGTCGGCGTGCTGTCGCTGCGTTCCCTGGGACAACTCGACCAGGCCGCGATCGACATGACGCGGACCTCAACGATCAACACCGAGCTCGACCGCTTCATGCAGCAGCTCGCGGTCAGCCAGGCAACGGCCTTCGAGTACACCCTTACCGGGGACACCGACGAGCTCGACGCCTACGGACCCACTCGAGAGGCTGCGACCGACCACATCACTGCGGTCGGCGAGATCACCCAGATCGAGACGGTCCAGGCGTTCGTCGCCGACTCCTTGCCGAGGTTGGAGTTCCACTTCGATCAACTCGACGAGGTGGTCGAGCTCCGTACCACCCAAGGTGTCGAGGAGGCGCTCGCGTTCGTCAACGAGGGCGCCATCGATGCCAACATGGAACTGATCGAGTCCCAGTACGCCGAGCTCATGGCCGAGCGCGACCTGCTCATGGACGCCCGCATGACCGACGCGAACGCCTACGCGGCCGAGGGGCAACGCAGCATCTTCTTCGGGCTGGCGATCGCGCTGCTCGTCGTCGGGGTACTGGCCTGGATGATCACCCGCCAGATCACGGGCCAGGTCAGTAGGTCCGCGAACGAGGTGAGCACCTCCGCGGATGAGCTCGCCTCCGTCTCTACTCAGATGGCAGCAGCAGCCGAGGAGACCACCACCCAGGCCAACGTGGTGGCCTCCGCAGGTGAGCAGGTGAGCCAGAACGTCGCCGCCGTCGCGACCGCCGTCGAGGAGATGACCTCCACGGTGCAGGAGATCGCCGGCAACGCCAACGAAGCCTCCGAGGTGGCCAGCGAAGCGGTCGTCAGCGCTCAGGACGCCAACCGGATCGTCGGTGATCTCGGGGGGTCCTCCGCAGAGATCGGCGCCGTGATCGAGGTCATCACCTCCATCGCGGAGCAGACCAACCTGCTCGCGCTCAACGCCACCATCGAAGCCGCGCGCGCCGGCGACGCCGGGAAGGGCTTCGCGGTCGTCGCCAACGAGGTCAAGGACCTCGCCAACCAGACGTCGTCCGCGACCGAGGACATCTCGCAGCGCATCGCGGCCATCCAGCAGGACTCGACCTCTGCGGTCGGCGCGATCGAGCGCATCGGCGATGTCATCGACCGGATCAGCCACATCTCGACGACGATCGCGTCGGCGGTCGAGGAGCAGAGCGCGACGACCAACGAGATCTCTCGCAGCGTCAACGAGGTCGCGATCGGTTCATCACAGATCGCGGAGAACATCACCAGCGTTGCCGAGGCAGCACGTGATACCTCGGCGTCTGCGGCGCGGACCCACAGCACCGCCGTCGGCCTGACCACCGTCGCGAGCGATCTGCGGGCGGTCGTCGAGGGCTCGAAGGGCTCTGCGTCGCCAGATGCGGTCACACCACCGCAGGAGCAGCTCCCGCCGGCTACGACCTACGGCGCTGAGGACTCTCCGGCGCGCGAACTCGTGGGGGCCGGCGACCGCTGAGCCATCCGATCGAGCCGCGTGTGGTGCCCGGGCCGATATGGCCCGGGCACCACCGGTGTCCCGGGCACGGCTCGTTGCCCCGGGCCGCGTCCGAACCGCAGCCGAGCACTCGCCAACGCTCGGGCGCGGTATCGCGCTGGGGCTGGTGCATCGCGGACCGGAACGGATGGGCGAGGTGATCGCCTTCCGGGGCGATGGGGACAAGTCGATCGAGGCGCGGATCGTCGAGACCTGTTTCTACGACAAGGCGGGGGAGAAACAGAATGCATGAGCCAGTCAGCGCCCTGCCCGGCGCGCGGTACTCCGGGCTCGTCGAGATTGCCGAGGCCGGCCCGCACGGGATGGTCGTGCTGCGCGGCGATCTGGCCTCGGAGGCCGTGGCGCGGGCCGTGCGGGAGGCGACCGGCCAGAAACCGCCTGAACCGCGCGCGATCGTTCTGGGCGCGGAAACCGGCGTGGCCTGGATGGCGCCGGATGAACTGCTGATCCTGACCGATTACAAGGCGGTCCCGGCGATGCTGACGGCGCTGACGCAGGCTCTTGAAGGCGCATTTGCGACCGTTGCCGACGTCTCGGACGCCCGCGCTGTTTTCACGCTGAAAGGCGTGCAAGCGTGCGATGTGCTGGCCAAGGCCTGCCCGGTCGATTTTGCCGATTTCCCAGTCGGCACGATCCGCCGCACCCGCGCTGCTCAGGTCGCGGCCGCGATCTGGCGCACGGGCGAGGACGACTTCACGCTGGTCTGCTTCCGCTCGGTCGCCCAGTACATGTGGGACTTGCTGCGAACGCTCGCGCAGCCCGGCGGCGAGGTCGGGCTTTACCGATAGTCGGAGGATCGGGGCAGGCGTTGCGCCCGCCCCGCGCCGTCAGACCGGGTTCAGGATCATCACGGCGATCGTGCCGATCGCGGTGAGAGCGAAGAAACCGGCGGTCAGCCAGAGCTGGATCTTCTCACGCATCCGATGCGCCTCCGAAAGTGAAAGGGATGTCAGGTCAGGA
>SKNK01000467.1 GCA_007120565.1 Nitriliruptoraceae bacterium
CATGCTGCATCACGACGTCGGTGCGACCGGCAGGGCTCGGGATCCGCAGCAGTTCGAGCAGGACCTGTCTCATCCAGTCGAGGTCGAGCTCAAGAGGGTCTTCGGTGGTATCCATACCTCCCGACGCTAGCCGCGATGCGCGGAGGATGGCCAGCTTGCCTACGGTTGGCACATGCTCGCGGTCACCCTGCTCTCCGGTCTGCTCCTGGTGTGGAGCGCCATCGCGGATCTCGTCATCGGCGAGACCCTCTACACCAGCCGCAACCTGCTGCTGACGGTCCTGCTGATCGTCGGATGGCGCCGCTACCGAGCCTCCAGCTGGAACCAGGCCGCCGATGAGATCGGGCTCGTACGCCTCTCACGGGGCCTTCGGTGGGGTGCGGGAGCCTTCGTGGTGATCGGCGCCGCCTTGACCATCGGCGTCCTCTTGGCCGACCGGGTAACCCCGATCGCGACGTTGCTCGCCGATGAACGCGCAGCACGTTTCGCCGACGATCTCCTCTTCGTGACGCTGGTGAGGATCCCACTCGGGACCGCGGTGTTCGAGGAGGTCGCCTTCCGTGGGGTCCTGCTCGCCGCCGGGTTCCGGGTCCTGTCCACCTGGCGCGCCGTCACCGTGAGCAGCCTGGTGTTCGGGTTGTGGCACATCCCCCCGACCATGGTCGCGTTGTGGATCAACGGGGTGTCGGCAACCTCCCTCGAGGGCTTGTCGACGATCGTCGGTGCGGTGATCGTGACCACGATCGCCGGCTACGGGTTCGCGTGGCTCCGGGTGGCTTCTGGCAGTCTGCTCGCCCCCATCCTGGCGCACTGCGCAACCAACAGCTTGGCCCTGATCGCCGCCGTCTACGTACAGGACCTCGCCTAGTCCGTGATGCGCTCGGATAGCGTCGCGTCCGTGACCTCTGGACCCTCCGCCGACCCTTCAGCACCGGATCCTCGATCCAGCGTGTCGGTCCTCCGCGACCGCAACTTCGCCCCCTTCTTCGTCGGCAACCTGACATCGAACACCGGCAACTGGCTGTTCAACGTCACCGCTGCGGTGGTGGTCTTCCAACTCACCGGATCCGCGCTGGCGGTCGGGATGGTCTCGGTCGCACAGTTCCTACCGCTCGTGCTGGTCTCCCCCTTCGCTGGTGCCCTCGCGGACCGCGTCGACCGACGCCGGATGGTCATCGCCAGCCAGTCCTTCTCGACGGTGGCCGCCGTCACGATCGCGATCGCGACGCTGCTCGTCGGTATCGACGGGCTCCCTGGCGCGTGGCCGATCATCGCCGCGGCAGCGGGCATCGGTATCGGCAACTCGCTCAGTCAACCGGCCATGAACAGCCTCGTCCCCGGTCTGGTTGCCACGCAGGACCTGGCTACGGCGGTCTCGCTGACCGCCGTGACCTACAACGTCGGTCGGGCGATCGGGCCTGCAGGTGCTGGGCTACTCCTGGTCACCCTCGGCGCCGAGGTGGCGTTCGCGATCAACGCGGTGTCCTTCCTGGTGCTGATCGGCGGGTTGGCCATGGTCCGTTCCCGCCCTCGGGAAGAGGAGACGGATCCCACACGCGACCGGTCGGTCCGAGCAGGCATCCGGTACGTCCGTGACGACCCTCGCGCCTTGCTGCTGCTCGGCGGGGTTGCCGCGGCGGGGTTCGCCGCGGATCCTGCCATCACCCTCGCCCCCTCCTTCGCCGATCTGCTCGGCGGCGGCGAGGTCCTCGTGTCGGCGTTCATCAGCGGGTTCGGCGTCGCCGCGATCCCTGCAGCCGTCCTCTCCGGCCGCCTACAGACCCGCTTCGGGAGCGCACGGATGGCCGGCATCGGCATGGCGATCATGGGGGGCGGGTCGATCGCGGTGGCGGTCGCGCCCTGGTGGTGGGTGGCCCTGCTGGGGTTCAGTTCGACCGGTTCGGGCTTCGTGCTCGCGGTCACGAGCTTCACCACCCTGCTCCAGTTGCAACTGCCGGAGTCGCTGCGTGGGCGGGTCATGGCCCTGTGGACCGTCGCGTTCCTCGGCAACCGACCACTCGCCGCGGCGATCGACGGTGCTGCGGCCGACGCCATGGGTCCACGCCTGGCGATGCTCGTGGCGATCAGCGTGTCGACGATCGGGGTCGTCATCGCCCAACGCCTCAGGCCATAGAACGGTGTTCTGAACCGATCGTTGGCCAGGGCGGTCAACGCGCTGGACGGACGTTGCTCCGCCTCCCCTCCGAGGGGCGAGGCAGCGTGGGCCGGGGGCCGGCCGGGTACCGTTCGCAGTCCGTGACCAACCGCCGAACCACCATCCGTCGAGCGAGGCACCGTGAGCGACCACGACGACCACCGCTCCCCGGGCGGTGAGGGCTCGGAACCGATGCTGCGTTGCTCGCGGTGCGAGCGGTCGATCCCGGTCAGCCAGGCGATCGAGGCACCCGTCGGCTACCAGTGTCGCGACTGCGCCAAGGGTGCGGTTCCCGCCCGCAAGCTGCGGGACCTCCAGATCCGTCCCGTCATCACCTACGGGCTGCTGATGGTGATCGGCGCCGTCTTCCTCGTCACGATGGTGGATGAGCAGGGAACCCTCCTCGACACGTTCGCGCTCCGAACGGTCCTGGTCGGCGACGGCCAAGGTTGGCTGCTGGTGACCAGCGCCTTCTTGCACGCCGGCACGATGCACGTCGCCTTCAACGGGTTCCTGTTGTGGCGCCTCGGCGAGATGCTCGAAACCCACCTCGGACCGGGCCGTTTCGTTGCCCTCTACGCGGCCGGGATCGGCGGCGGCAGCCTCGGCGTGGTCCTCACCGGGTGGCTCTACACCACCCCGCTCGCGTCGGTTCCCGTCCTCGGCAGCGTCCTGACGAGCCACCCAGGCATCCCCACCGTTGGCGCATCAGGAGCCGTGTTCGCCCTCATGGGTGCCGCCATGGCGGGGATGCGCTACAGCGGGGTCAACCCTTGGCGCACCGACATCGGTGGCTTGGTGCTACTCAACCTCGTGATCACGTTCGTCTTCTCCGAACGTATCTCGGTCGGTGGCCACATCGGTGGTCTACTGATGGGACTCGCCGTTGGCCGCCTGCTCTTCGTCGATCGTGAGAAGATCCGGCGTGGCATCGTGATCGTCGGCATCATCGCGGCCCTGGCCTTCATCGCTGCCTGGCTCCTGTCCGACGTCGTGCTCACTCGGATGATCCAGCAGCTGAGCTAGCGCGACCACCCACCGTCGGCCGCGTGGTCGCCACGCCGTGAGGGATGGCGAACGAAGGTGCCGAAGATGCCGTGCTGGTGTTCGAGATCGGCCAGTCGCTGTTGGGCCGGTAGGCCGATCCGCTCCGCGACCGCGGTGAACAGCAGGTTGATCAGGCTCATCGGAGCGACGGAACTGTCGAACACGCCGACGCCGCCGGTCTCGCAGACCAGGTGGATCGAGGACAGTTCCGCAGCAGGGTTGGGATACCGATCACCGACCGTCACCAGGGCGGCACCACGATCGACGACAGCACGAGCGGTCACCTCGTGATCGCGTTGGGCCCGGCGGAACGGGAACATCACC
The DNA here is from genome assembly GCA_007120565.1 of Nitriliruptoraceae bacterium. Classification (GTDB taxonomy): domain Bacteria; phylum Actinomycetota; class Nitriliruptoria; order Nitriliruptorales; family Nitriliruptoraceae; genus CSSed11-175R1. The sequence goes on from SKNK01000467.1 coordinate 3,527, forward strand.
ACGAGGTCGCCCTCCCCGAGATCCAGTAGCCCGTCCTCAGCCGAGGCACCCGGCGTGGGGAGGATCCGCACATCCTGCCGGACCGAGTTGAACAACGTGCCGGCGTAGTAGGCCAGGGCGAACTGCTTGCGGAAGTCAGCGAACGCCACCCGCCGAGCGCTCACGAGCAGATCGACGACCTGATCGAGTTGCGCCGCCTCCAACCCCATGTAGGTGCGCTCGAGGTTGTCCAGATCACGCCGAAGCGACTCGGCGACCAACACTCCGAGGTCGCCCCCGGTGACGTCATGCGCGGTCGCCAACAGGTCGAGGGGGGAACCCGGCACCAGTGACGGGCTCTGGCGCGCCTGCTCCCGGAACTCCTGGAAGCTGGACAGGCCGAGCCGCGAGATGAAGCGCGTGACGGTCGGTTTCGAGACCCCCGCTCGATCGGCGAGTTCGGTCGCGCTGAAACCAACCATCAGGTCCGGTGAAGCCAGCAACAGATCGGCGATCTTCGACTCCGCCGGCGTGAACGACGGATACGCCTTGCGGATCCGCAAGGCCAGTTCGGTCACGCCTCCACCTCCGTTCACGATGTGCTCTCGATCTCCTTCCGAAGCTCCTCGGTGGAGA
>SKNK01000355.1 GCA_007120565.1 Nitriliruptoraceae bacterium
ACGCGGCAGACGTGCGCGCCAAGGTGATCTTCGAGGTGGCGAACGGCCCTGTGACCGCCGACGCGGACCGCATCCTCGACGATGCCGGTGTCGAGGTCGTTCCCGACATCCTGACCAACGCGGGCGGCGTGACCGTCAGCTGGTTCGAATGGATCCAGAACCGACAGGGCGATCGTTGGACAGCCGAGATGGTGCGCGACCGCCTCGCGGACCGCATGGTCCAGGAGACACGGGCGGTAGCCGAGCTCGCCGATGACCGCGACATCCCGTTGCGTACCGCCGCCTACGTGCACGCCCTAGAGCGGCTGACCGGCGCCATGGACGTCACCGGCACCGCAGCCCTGTTCTCCGAGGGCTCCTGAGTCGCTGGTTCGACCGCACCCGTTGGAAGGGTCCCGTAGGCGGACGGACCTGCCTTTGGCCCCTAACGGAGCGCGGTCGCGAGCCCGACCATGGATGCCTCGCAAGAGGCGACAGGACCTGCCATGGGTTCCGATGCTCCGTCCATCGAGACATCCGAGGTCTTCGATGAGGCGGTGGCTCACGATCACCTCGTCCTCATGCCGGGGGAGTTCCAGGTCTGGTCACCGTCGATCGGGAGCCAGTTCCTGGGTCTTCTTGGCGCCCTCTCCGGGGGCACGCCCCAGCGCAGCGGGAGGAGCGCCTCGAGCGTTCCCGCGTTGACACCTCGGATCGAGGTAGGTCCGCGAGGTCCTGGTCAGCGAACCCGCCGCCCTCGCAGGGACCCTCGCCCAGCGGTGAACCGCATCACCGCTCACCGGACGCCGTAGGACACCCGGCGAACAACGCAGGGAGAGGATGCACGATGCTGACGACAAGCGCCGTCAAGGCCGTCTCGGTGATCACGACCGGAGATGGTGAGGTCCACCACGAGCACATCTACGGCACCCGTAGACCCGAGCTGTGGTGGATCTTCTTCGGTCGCCGTTGGGTGCGCCTGCCCATCAACGTCTACGTCATCGACCATGAGGATGCCTTGGTGCTGTTCGACACCGGGCAGGACCGGGCCGTGGTCACCGACCCCGACTACTACCCCGACCGGATCACCGCGTTCTTCTACCGCCACATCTTCCGCGACATCCGCATCGGCCCCGAGGACACCCTGCCCGCCCAGCTCGGGCGTATGGGCTACTCGGCCTCGCAGGTGGACAAGGCGGTGATCTCCCACCTGCACGGCGATCATGTCGGCGGGATCGCCGACATCCCCCAGGCGGAGTTGTACGCCGGCGAAGAGGGATTCGCCTACATGCGTGGACCTGACCATCCCGAGCGACAGACCGTCTTCCGCGACCGAATCGAGATCCCGGGCGCGAGATGGCACATGATCCCTTTCGCCTCCACGGACGACCCCGAACTCGCACCGTTCACCGAAGCGTTCGACCTGATGGGTGACGGGTCCATGATCGTGCTCCCGACCCCCGGGCACCTGCCGGGCTCGGTCTCGATGCTCGTGCGACGAGACACCGCCCCGCCCGTGCTGCTCGTCGGCGACCTCACCTACGACGAACAGCTCCTCGAGCGGGATCACGTCGGAGCGGTCGGTGATGCCGTGCAGTTGCGTCACACCTACGCGAAGGTTCGTGCGCTGAAGCAGCACACGCCCGACCTCGTCATCCTCCCGGCCCACGACCCCCACGCTGCGAAGAAGCTGGGTAGCACCTAGGTGCCACGGGCAGCCAGCCACCGCTCCTTGCGTCCCACACTCACCGCGATGTCGAGCTCGTTGCCCTCCGGGTCGGCAAGGGTCCACCAGTCCGGCGCCTCAGCGTCGTAGATCACCTGGCCGCCAGCGGCGACGGCAACCGCGATACGTGCCTCGGCTTGGTCGTCGGGAACGAACAGGTCGACGTGGATGCACCCGCGCTGCGCAGCCCGAGCGGCGTGGTCGGGGTCCAACCCCGGGTCGATCCGCTGGAACGTCAGGGGCGGGTTGATCCCGTGGGGGTCGTAGAGGTCGGTTGGCGACCCCTCTGGAACGATGTCGGTGAGTGGCCGGTACCCCAGCGCGGCTTCCCAGAAGGATCGGACCTTGGCGACATCCTGAGCATCGATCGAGATCTGCAGGTCGCGGATCTCGCGCAGGTCTGCGACCAGTTCAGCTTCGCGCGCCGCGCGCTGGACCTGCCGAGCCACGTCCTCGTACCCGGGCAGACCCCAGCGGTCCTTGCCGGTCCAGAGCGCGACGCCCTCGGGCCGCAGGTTGATCAGCAACCTGATGGCGGCGTCGTCTGCGAGACGGGCTGCCGCTTCCACCAGCGCGGTCCCGCGCTCGAGGTCGGCCGGGTAGTAGGTCCCCGCGTCGAGCATCGCTCGCCAGTCGTCGAGGCCCGGGGTGGCCGTGAGCGGGTCTCCATCGGTCAGCGGGAAGAGGTCGGCCTCGTTGCCCTCGACGTCGGCCACGGTGTTGTGCCACGCCCCAGGGTCGTGGACGATCTTCCCACCCGACGCGACGGCGGTCGTCGCCCGCTCCCGGGCGTGTTCGTGCGGCCATCCCACGTCGAGGTGGATCCGGTTGCGCAGCGGTCGCGGTTCGTCCATCTGCTGGAACCAGATCCTGGGGTGGCGCCGACGTGGGTCGTACAGTTCATCCTCGAAGGCCTCGTATCTCAACGTCGCCTGCCAGAAGGGCATCAGCCCACCCCGGTCCATGGCATCGATGGTCAGGTTGAGCATCGTCACGGTGGAGGCGTCCGCCGCCAACCCGAGTTCGTGCGCAGCCGCCGATACCACGCGAGCTACCTCGACGTCGGTCTCCGTCAGGCCGACTTCCGTCGAGAGTGTGCGCACGTGCACGCCCGCGGCGCGTAGGTCGAGGTCCGGCACGTGCCCGACGGCAGAACACGCTTCCACGGCCCGTCGGACGAGTTCGGCTCCGGCCGAGTGCGACGACGTGGTGAACCACGCGCTCGCCCCTTGGGCGAGGACTCGCCAGTCCTCGGTGCCTTCGGCATCCTGGAACTGCTTGGCGGTCAGGGCCGTCACGACGTCGTCCTCGCTGGCTGGTCACCTGCTCATCCAACCACGACCGGTGGTTCCTCGTCGATGTCGAGACCGCGTGGTTGGCTCCGTCCCTGTGGTGTACGTGACCGAGATGGGTCGCTCCAGCATCGAGGAGGAACACGATGGCCAAGTACCTGCTGCTCAAGCACTACCGCGGCGCTCCGGCTGCGGTCAACGACGTGCCGATGGACCGATGGACACCGGAGGAGATCACGGCCCACGTGCAGTACATGGAGGACTTCGCGACCCGGCTGGAGGAGACCGGCGAGTTCGTGGACAGTCAGGCGCTGGCTCCCGAGGGGATGTTCGTCCGATACGACGGTGAAGGGCGCCAACCGGTCACCGACGGCCCGTTCGCGGAGACCAAGGATCTCATCGCTGGTTGGATGGTCATCGACGTCGATAGCCACGAGCGCGCCATCGAACTCGCCGGGGAGCTCTCGGCTGCCCCTGGGGCGGGCGGGGAGCCGATCCACGAGTGGCTCGAGCTGCGCCCGTTCCTGGGTGCGCCACCGACCATCGCCGGATGACCACTCGGGTGGATGAGGCCCTGCTCCGCAGCCTCACGCCCAGTGTCCTGGGCGTCCTCGTCCGTCGCGGTGCGGACTTCGCGACGGCCGAGGACGCCGTGCAGGACGCGCTGGTCGAGGCGCTCCGTGTCTGGCCGGGCGACCCACCGCGGGACCCGAAGGGCTGGCTGATCACCGTGGCGTGGCGCCGGTTCCTCGACGCGACCCGGGCGGACGCCGCCCGTCGCCGACGTGAAGACCTCACGGACGCGGAGCCGGCGCCCCTGCCCGCGCACTCGGTGGACGACACGCTCCAGCTCTACCTGCTGTGCGCCCACCCCTCGTTGACGCCATCGTCCGCGGTGGCGCTCACGCTGCGCGCCGTAGGAGGGCTGACCACTCGCCAGATCGCGCAGGCGTACCTCGTCCCCGAGGCGACCATGGCGCAGCGCATCAGCCGTGCCAAGCGCACCGTCTCTGGCGTGTCATTCGACCAGCCAGGCGACGTAGCCACCGTCCTTCGCGTCCTCTACCTGGTCTTCAACGAGGGCTACTCCGGCGACGTCGACCTCGCGGCCGAGGCCATCCGGCTCACACGGCAGCTCGCGGCCACGATCGACCACCCCGAGGTGGCGGGGCTGCTGGCACTCATGCTGCTCCACCATGCCCGGCGCGCCGCCCGTACCGCGCCCGATGGCAGCCTGGTGCCCCTCGCCCAACAGGACCGCGGCCGGTGGGACACCGAGTCGATCGCTGAAGGCGTCGAGATCCTGCAGGCAGCTCTGGCCCGAGACCGGTTGGGCGAGTTCCAGGCTCAGGCCGCCATCGCGGCCCTCCACGCGGACGCGCCAACGGCGGAGGAGACGGACTGGGTGCAGATCGTCGAGTGGTACGACGAACTCGTGCGACTTACCGACAGCCCGGTCGTCCGGCTCAACCGTGCGGTGGCCGTTGGTGAGGCTGATGGTGCCCGCGCCGGTCTGGCCGCGCTCGCGGGGTTGGACGTCTCACTGCCCCGCTACGCCGCGGTGTCGGCGTACCTCCACGAAGGCCTCGGCGACCTGGCGGAGGCAGCCAGGCTCTACGCCAAGGCGGCTCAGGGGGCACCCAACCTCCCTGAACGGGACCACCTGATGCGGCAGGCCGCCCGGCTCAACGCCCACCGGGACCGCTGATCCGCGTCGCTGATGCTCAGGTGGCATCGAGCACGACGCAGGTCAGTTCGTGCTTGTTCTGGGACAGGTGGAACAGTTGCGCGCCGGGGAGGGCGGCGAACCGTGCCGCCGCCTCGTGGTCGGTCTCGCCCTGGAACTTGACCGTACAGACGAGGTTGCGGACCTGGCCGGAGTCCAGCCACCGTGTCGCCAGGTCCAACAGTCGATCCGGGTAGGCGATGATGTCGCTACACCACCAGTCGACCCCGCCGACGTCGTCCGGATCGAGCGCGAAGGCGGACCCCTGCTGCCAGGTCACGTTCGTGAGCTGGTCGAGCTCGGGAGCGAGTGGGGCTCGGTCGACGGCGGTGACCTCAGCGCCGGTACGCGCTAACAACCAGGTCCAGCCACCGGGTGCTGCCCCCAGGTCGAGGCAGCGCTCACCCGGACCCGGTTGGCGACGCAGCCGTGCGAACGTCTCCCATAGTTTCAGGTACGCCCGGCTCGGCGGCCCTTCGCGATCCTCGACGAAGCGTGGCACGCCGTTCGGGAAAGGACTCGAGCAGTCGGGTGCGGCAAGCACCAGATCACGTTCGAGCAGCGTCCACGAGCCGAGGGGCGCATCGGGGGCCACCTCGCCGAGCTCGAGGGGACGTGCGGCGACGTGGGGAAGCTTGTCGGCGATCAGTTGTGCCCGACCACGGTGTTCGGGGGTGTACGACGCCCAGTTGCGCTGTCGGCGACGGAGTTCCTTGGCCGCGTGGCCGATCGAGGACACCGCGATCCGCTCCGCCTCCCACCAGGTGTTGGCAGCCCAGGCGGCCTGGACGGGGCGGCTCTCGCTGACCCGAAGCCGACCGTGGTGAAGGCCGACGGCGACGCCAGCTCGAGCGAGCTCGTCGTCGAGTTCCCGCTCGAAGCCTTCGGCGGCCAGGTAGGCGGTGGTCATCGATACGTCACGGCCGTGGCCCCTCCTGGGTGAGCGGTCCCGACCGCGCGACGACGGTCACGGTCGCAGCCACGTCGCGCTCCTGGATGGCGATGCAGGTACCTCGGGATCGTTAGACGGGTTCCTGGTGCGCAACATCGTCCCGCGGCGTAGAACCAGCGCGGAAGGGACCGCCGCGGATCGGTCGGTCCTGCTTGAGCCGTGCGTCGTTGTCGTCGACCCGCGGACGGTAGTGGCGCGCGAACACCCGGCTCACGAGCTCGCGTCGGCTGCGGACGTCGGTCTTGTCGAAGATGTTCTTCAGGTGTTCCTGCACGGTGTACGGGGAGAGACACAACGCGTCAGCAATCTGGTTGGTGGAGTCGCCCTGCAGAACGTGGCGTGTGACCTGTTCCTCGCGTTCGGTCAGTCCGTGCGCAGCCATGAGCAGCGGGGTGATCCGATCCGGACCAGCCGGCTGGATGGTCACCGCCACACGCTGGCCACCGTTGCCTGCGAGCACCTGGCCGTGCAGCATCACCCATCCACGGCGGGAGGAGTGCACCCGCGCCCCGGTAGGCGCCCCACACCGATCCTTGCGGCTCCCGGCGAGCGCTTCCTGGGCCACGGAGAGCAGCGCTGCCGGCAACCCGTCGTGCGCCGGATTGGGAAGATCCTGCAACCACTGCTGCGCACCGGGGGTGAACGAGTCCGGGGTGAGGTCTTCTGCCAGCACCACGATCGCGGGGGTGTCTGCCGCCTCGGGGTCGGACGCTTCGCCGATCAGCAACCCGCGCCGGACGCCTTCCGCCAGATGGACAGCCGCCTCTCGCAGGAAGGTGAGCTCCGCGCGAGAGAAGTCGGGCCAGCCTGGGCCACGAACCACGTACACGGCACCCCAGTGCCCACCGTCGCGTGTCCGCAGTGCAACCAGTGCCTCGTGTTCGACGCCGATCGATCGGAGGAGTTCGACGTACGTGCTCGCGCTGCGGGGGTGAGCCCCGATCACCTCGCTGGCGGTCTGGACACCCCGGGGATGGCGGACCACGTCACCCACCCGGTTGATCGGGACCTCTGACCGGTACTCGAGGGCAACGACCTCCTCGATCGGCATCTCGCATCCCTCGGCGTACACGCTCGTGATCAGCAGCGACGTCGGGTCAACCGTCACCCACGACGGGGTCGGCATGGTGCCCGTACCGGAGGGCACGGCCCGCGCGATCGCGGCACCCACCTCGGACAGGAACGTGGCAACGTCGAGTCCCTCCCGGGCAAGTCGCTGGATGTACTCCAACACGTGCTGCCGGGTGTGGGCACTTGCCTCGAGCCTTGGCACGGCGATGTCCTTGGTCTCACCGACCTAGGGATACCAGACTCCTGGTATGGATGCCGCCTCCGGTGGCTGCGATGCTCCTGTCGACCCGATCCAAGAGGGCGGCAGTCGCCCGTGCGGATGCCCGATCGAGCCCTTGCGAGCGGAGCACGCCAGGCACCGACACCCAGGAGGTAGTGCATGCGAGCAGGACCCGACGACCTGACGATCGAGTTCCAGCAGGGCGAACTCGACATCCGAGCGGCCAGGTGGGGGGAGATGCACGTGGCCCGATACACCCTTCCCCCCGGAACGGATCTGAGCCCCTTCTTCGCTGCGCTGCCCGACGGGCTGTGCTCTGGTGACCACTTCGGGATCATGATCGCCGGTGAGCTCACCGTGCGCTACGCGGATGGGACCGAGGAGACCGCCAGGGCCGGCGACCTCTACTACTGGCCCGGGATGCATACCGGTTGGAGCGATCAGGGCGCCGAGTTCATCGCCGTGACGCCCCTGGCCCAGGTCGCGCGGATGGAGGAGGCCATGGCAGCTGCCACAGGCTGACACCCCAGGGGCTGCGCCGCTGCTCGGTCGGGGCGCGACGCCGAGGCCACGCCCCCGACGATCGAACCTGCGGGGTGTGGCGCGGCTCAGAACCCGTCCATCGATGATCCCTCTCTGGTGCATGCGCGGCGCTTGTCGGCTCGAGGGGAGGCTGCTAGACGTCGTCCTGTGGCGATCGGTCCCCCGTCAGGTGGCGTCAGATGGATGCTGGGTTCGAGGTCAGCCGGTCGCAGCTCCTCGCGTACCGGCGCACGGTCGGTGCGCTGGACGAGCGGCTTCCACCGGGCGAGGGATCGTTGCGGCACGCGGCCTGGGCAGGCCTGCAGGACAGCATGCCCCGAGCCGCGCTGCTGTCGATCCATGCCCGCGTCGAAGGGACCCGGCCCACGACCTGGGAGGAACCCTGTCTCGTGCAGCTCTGGGGTCCGCGCTACAACGTCTACGTCGTGGCCGAGGCCGACCGCGCGGCGTTCTCCCTCGGCAGACTCCCGGACCAAGCGGTAGCCCGCCAACGGGCCGAGGACGTGGCTGCTCGCCTCCAGGCGCTGCTGGGTGACACCTCGATGAGTGACCGCGAGGCAGGGGAGGCCCTCGGCGGAGACCACAACCACCTCCGGTACGCCGCCCCGACGGGCACGATCCTGATCCGGTGGGAGGGTGCGCGACGACCCACGATCTGGACCGTCCCTGCCCCCGAGGTGGATCCGGTCGACGCCCGGCTCGACCTCGCGCGTCGGTACCTGCACATCTTCGGGCCGAGCACCCCCGACGCCTTCGCCGGGTGGGCTGGGCTGCGTGGGAAGGGCGCCACCATGGCGTTCGACGCGCTCGAGGATGAGCTGATCCCGGCGCGAACCCCGCTAGGGGATCGTTGGGCCCTCGCCAGCGATGAGGACGCCTTGTGTGCTGCTCCTCGGCCGGCGGCTCCAGCGAGGTTGCTCCCAAGCGGCGACACGTACTACCTACTGCAGGGCGACGACCGGGAGCTGCTGGTCCCCGATGCCGCGCAGCGCGATCAGCTGTGGACCTCCCGCGTCTGGCCCGGAGCGCTGCTGGTGGATGGCGAGATCGCCGGCACGTGGCGGCGCAAGCAGGGGACGGTGTCGATCCAGACCTGGCGTCGGCTCAGCCGTGCGGAACGCGAGGCGGTCGAAACCGAGGCGGCGACGCTGCCGCTACCCGACGTGGACCGCATCGTCGTTCGCTGGGATGCCTGACGCCGGTCGTCGTCTCGCGGGGGTGTGGCTCGGGAGGTAGGGCCGTGGACGGACGTCACCTCGCCCCCCGCCCAACTAGCCTGCTTTCGACCGAAGGCTGGGGCCGTGATGACGAGCACGATGGTGTACCCGATCTGGGATGCCGCTGCGAGGGGTGACTCGCATGCCATGTGGGCGAGGATGCGCCGCGATGACCCGGTGTACGAGGCGATCGGGCCTCTCACGGGTAACCGGATCTGGATGATCACCCGCTACGCCGATTGCGAGTCCGTGATCCGGCATCCCTGCGTCGGCAAGGAACCGGCGAAGGCGGGCCTCAACGCCGACGCGCTGGGAGGCGACGAACTGCTGACCCGCAGCATGATCTCGGTGGACCCACCGGACCACACCCGCCTGCGGCGGTTGGTCAACAAGGCGTTCACGCCACGGGTCATCGCCAGGCTCGAACCACGCATCCGTGATCTGGTCGACGAGATGCTCGATGCTGCCGCTGCCAGGGGACGGCTGGAGGTGATCGAGGATCTGGCGTTCCCGCTGCCCGTGACCGTGATCGCCGAGCTCCTCGGTATCCCGGCGGCTGACCGCGAGCGGTTCCGGGCCTGGTCACGAGCCGTACTCGCTCCGGCAGCCGATGCCACAGCCGCCCGGGAGGCCAGCCTCGCCTTCGCGGGCTACATCAACGACCTCGTCGTCCAGCGTCGAGCGGAACCGGGGGAGGACCTGCTCAGTCGGCTGATCGTTGCCGAGGACGAAGGCGAGAAGCTCGACCACACCGAACTGCTCGGCATGGTGATGCTGCTCCTCATCGCCGGGCACGAGACGACGGTGAACCTCATCGGCAACGGCCTCCTTGCCCTCTTGGAGCATCCCTCAGCCTGGAGTGAGCTCGTTGACGACCCCACCCTCGCTCCTGGGGTCGTCGAGGAGGTCCTCCGCTACGACGGCCCTGTCGAGGTCGCTCCCCTTCGCTTCGCGTACGAGGACGTCACCGTCGGTGGCGTCACGATCCCGAGGGGTGGGCTCGTGGCGCTGGTGCTGCTCTCGGCCAACCGGGATCCCGAACGGTTCGCGGATCCGGACACCTTCGACATCCACCGCAGGGATCAACACCTGGCCTTCGGGCTCGGCATCCACTTCTGCCTCGGTGCCCCGCTCGCCCGTCTCGAGGGAGCGATCGTCTTCGAGCAGCTCGCGCGACGGTTCCCGTCGATGACGCTGGAGGGTGACCGTTCGCAGTTGCGCTGGCTCGAGGGGCTGCTCATGCGAGGTGTCACCGAGCTCCCCATCGACCTCACCTCCTGACCGAGTCACGGCCGCTCACGTCGGCAGGTGGCTCAGATCCTGGCGGTCGATCGCGGCTCATCGGTTCGGTGGTCGTCCGCAGCGTCGTCGCCGCTGGCTGCTCGACGTTTCCGAGACCACAGCCATGCGCCGTAGGTGATCACCGCGATGCCCGCGAAGGAGAACCACTGCAGCGCGTAGGAGAGGTGGTTGGCCTCGTCGAGTTGGGGAGAGGCGATCGCCAAGGGGAACTCGCCAGGCCCGTCGTTCAGGGGCGGATCCTGGGTCTCCAGTCGGAAGACCATGGGGAAGAGCTCGCCTTCGACCTGGCGGTCGAGGCGCTGCGTATCCGTGTGGAAGACACGGTCGAGTTGGCCTTCCTCGGGGTCGCTTGCGCCGAAGCCCGGCTGTGAGACGGGTCGTTCCAGGATGCCGGTCACGGTGACCGGTCCCTCGGGTGGGGTAGCCACGCTCACCGGAGGTTCGGAGTAGGTGGCGGGAACCCAGCCTCGACGGACCAGTACCACCTCGCCGTCCTCGAGCTCCAGAGGGGTGAGCAGGTGGAAGCCCTGCTGCCCCTGGTACTCCCGGTTGCGCTGGAGGACCTCTTCGTCCGGACGGAACACGCCGGTTGCGGTGACGGACCGGAACTCGAGCGCCTCCTCATCGATGGGGTCGGCATCGGGACCGACCAGATCGGCGAGTTCGAGCGCCGGCGCCTCCAACCGGTCGGCGAGGAGCGCGTTGTTGGCGCGGACCTCTGCGAGGCGCGTCAACTGCCAGTTGCCGAGCACGATGCACGCGACGGCAACGGCGAGCACCAGCACGTGGCTGAGCAGTGCCTTCGGGCGCAGGAGGTCACGGATCATCGCGGGTGAGGGTACCTCTGACCGTCACCCGCCCGGTTGCCGACGTAGCCTGGGCCCGTCGTCTACGAGGATCTCCGCATGGTCGCTCTGCATCACCGTGACGGTCACCACGGGTGGGATCGGCGGCTCCCGCCGGTCACCGAGATCGTCTCCGGTGACGAGGTGGAGCTCGTCCTCGCGGACTGTTTCGACGGGCAACTCGAACCGGATGCTCGGCCGGAGGACGTCGCGGACCTCGATCTCGACCGCGCGAATCCCCTGACCGGCCCGATCCGGATCGCCGGAGCGCAGCCGGGCGACGTCGTTGCGATCGAGGTGCTCGAGGTGGCACCCGCAGCGTTCGGCTGGACCGCGCTGATCCCCGGGTTCGGGTTGCTGGCCGACGACTTCCCCGCACCTCACGTCGTGGCATCGAGGATCGGCGCGGAGACGACCGCCTTCGGCGCCGTTGCGCACCTCCCGACTCGCCCCTTCCTGGGCACCGTTGGTCTCGCGCCCGGCGAGGACGGCCCCCTCAGTGTCATCCCACCTCGACGTGTGGGTGGCAACCTCGACAGTCGTGAGGTTCGGCCCGGCGCCACACTGCTCCTGCCGGTCGAAGCCGAAGGCGGCCTGCTGTCCGTTGGCGACGCACACGCCACCCAGGGGGACGGCGAGGTGTGCGGTACCGCCGTCGAGACCGCAGCGACAGCGCACCTGCGCATCCACGTGTGGCATGACCTCCACCTCGACGCTCCCGAGATCGACCTCCCGGCCACATCGGGACGGCCCCGAGGTCCGCGCCACCTCACCACCGGGGTTGGCCCGGACCTGTACGAGGGAGCACGCGCCGCCACCCGAGCGATGATCGACCACCTGATGGCCCGCCACGGGCTCGCTCCGGAGGATGCGTACGCGCTGTGCTCCGTGGCTGCTCACCTGCGCATCTTGGAGGTGGTCGATGCGCCGAACTGGGTGGTCGGGCTGGACCTGGATACCTCGGTGCTGGTGTGAGGGCGCCGGCTCGGTCTGGCCACGGTTACGACCGCTGACGGCGAGGTGGCAGGGTCAGGCCGCGCCTCCGGTGCGGACGTCGCGGGCACCCATCCGGGCAGCATCCGCGGTGTGGTCATCCGGCATCTTCTGGGACTCCACCTCGGCGGCAACGCGAGCCTCGTAGTGCTCGATCTCCCGGGCAATGGTCGCCTCGTCCCACCCGAGCACCTCACCCATCAGGGGCGCGACGGCGCGGGCAGCGGCCAACCCACGGTCGAAGGTCTCCACGGAGATACGTGTGCGTCGGGTCAGCAGGTCGTCGAGGTGGAGTGCTCCCTCGTGTGAGGCGGCGTAGATGGCCTCGACCTTGAGGTAGTCGGTCGCGCCCTCGATCCGTTCGCCAAGCTCCGGTCGGTCCGCGAGGAGGTCGAGCAGCTCGGTGATCAGGGAGCCGTACCGGCGCAGGAGATGTTCGATCCGGGTGATGTGGAGTCCGCTCTCCTCGGCGAGGCGGCGACGACGGTTCCACAGCGCGTGGAAGCCGTGCGCGCCGAGCAGCGGGGTGCGGTCGGTGACCGACGGCGGGACCCGCTGGGGGAGTGATCGGGCTGCGGTGTCGACCGTGTCCTCGGCCATCACCCGGTAGGTCGTGTACTTGCCGCCGGCGATGGTGATCAGGCCAGCGGCGGTCTGGGCGACCGCGTGTTCGCGTGACAGCTTGCTGGTCGCCTCGGACTCGCCGGAGAGCAGCGGACGCAGTCCCGCGAAGACCCCCTCGACGTCCTCGTGGGTCAGCGGGGTGCGCAGGACCCGGTTGACGTGGTTGAGCAGGTACTGGATGTCGGTGGCCGAAGCTGCGGGATGGGCCAGGTCGAGACTCCAGTCGGTATCGGTGGTGCCGATCAGCCAGTGGTTGCCCCACGGGATCACGAACAACACGCTCGTCTGGGTCCGCAGGATCAGGCCGCTGTCTCCGTGGATGCGGTCGCGGGGGACCACGATGTGGATGCCCTTGGACGCACGGACCTGGATCCGGCCGCGGCCGGCCATCTCCTGGATCGAGTCCGCCCACACACCGGTGGCGTTGATCACCTGTCGACCCTGGATGGCGAACTCGTCGCCGGACTCCTGGTCGCGGACCGTCACCCCGACGACACGGGCTCCCTCGCGGACCAGACCGACGGCCCGGGTCGAGGTGACCACGGCCGCTCCGTACGAGGCCGCGGTGCGGGCGAGCTCCATCGTGTGACGAGCATCGTCGACCTGGGCATCCCAGTAGCGAAGGGCGCCAACCAGGGCATCGCGTCGCAGGGAGGGCACGAGATCGATCGCGCTGCGGCGACTGAGGTGCTGGTGGCGCGGCAGGTGACGTGCCCCGCCGAGGGTGTCGTACAGCGCGACACCGGTACCGGCGTACAGGCGCTCCCACACGGGACGGGTCAACGGGTAGAGGAACGACACGGGCCGGACCAGGTGAGGGGCGAGCTTCTCCAGGAGCAAGCCGCGCTCCTGGAGCGCTTCGCGGACCAGCGAGAAGTTGAGCTGTTCGAGGTAGCGCAGGCCACCGTGAACCAGCTTGGAAGAACGACTGGAGGTGCCTGCAGCAAGGTCGCGTTGTTCGATCAGGGCGACCGTCAACCCTCGCGTTGCCGCGTCGAGAGCGACCCCCGCACCCGTTACCCCACCTCCGATGACCACCAGGTCGAAGGTCTCGTTGCGCATCCTCTCGAGGTCGGAGCGGCGACGTTCCGGTGAGAGCGCGACGGGTTCCACGTGGCGTGCCTCCCTGGCAGCGACGCCGAGGTGGTGGGCGCCGAGCGATGGCTGCGACGAGACTACCGACCGGTCCGTCCCCCTCGCTCCGGCTGGTGACGCAGGGCGCGACGACCGGAACGGATCGGTGCACGATCGCTTCGACGTCCTCCCGCGGCAGTGGGCCGGGACCGCCGCCGAGGTGGCATGTCGCCTCGAGGTAGGAGCTGACGGTTGCGGACAGGGCCGGTTCTCCGGTTGCGTGTCGCGATCGTGGCTGGTTCCGGTGGGCATATCCATGCGAACATCCTCGTGTGGGCGCTGTTGGGCCGTCGATGGATCGCGCGTGGCGCGTGGCGCGTGGCGCGGGTACGGGTCGTGCGCGGCGCGCGCCAGCAGGCCAGATGCGCCTGCTCGTGCTCGGAACCAGGACCGCGGAGGCTCACGGTCGTGAGCAACTGCGCGACGCTGGAACCTTGCCCGTATGGAGGACCACCGAGGGGGGCGTGGTACCTGCCTCCCTCCTGTCCCGTGACACCTCCCGGCAGGGACCGGTGCCGCACGTGCCGTCTGGCTCCGGCGGGTGCGTGCCAGTAGCGTCCCGGTGAACGCGACCCAGGAGGCACCTGATGATCGACGAGGGCAAGCAGGGCACCGTTGAGCGGTACTTCGCCGCGATCTCCACGCTGGACGCTGACGCGCTCGTGGAGGTCTTCGCGCCAGACGGGGAACTGCAGGATC
>SKNK01000356.1 GCA_007120565.1 Nitriliruptoraceae bacterium
GTCAGCAAGATCATCGGCAAGGACCCCTTGATCGTCGCCGGCATCGATCGGCTCCGAAGCCACCACCGCGCTGTCACCCGGCTCGGTGATCAGATCGTCGCCGAGGTGGACGGCAACTTCGATCGCACGCCCCTGCACCTGTTGGCCAACGCCGCAGAGGAAGCGCTCGAACAGGCCCAACACGCGGAGCGAGAAGCGGTCGCCGCACGGATCGATGAGCAGGTCGCGACCTCCCAGGTGGCGGCCGGCATCTCGGACTGCGAACAGCTCGCGAAGCAGGGTCGGATCGAGCTTCTGGTCCTCGAACGCAGCTACCTCGAACCGGTGATCGTTGACGGCGTCGCCATCGGTGATCGGGTCGAGGTCGCGATCCGCGAGACCCACGAGCACTCCGGGCAGGTCCTGGCCGTCGAGGACGACCGACTGGCCGACCACGGCAGGATCGCCGCGATCGTTCGATGGTGAGCTCGTGAAGTTCGTCGCGGGGGTCACCGCGGCGATCACCGCTCCCCTGCGCGGCCGCAGCCTCAAGGCGGCCGTCACGCTCGTGGTGCTCATCGTCGCGTCGGTGGTGGTGTTCAGCGTCGGGTTCCACGCGATCATGGAACTCGAGGGCCGGTCCTACAGCTGGCCGACCAGCGTCTACTGGACGATCGTGACGATGTCGACCCTCGGGTTCGGTGACATCGTCTTCGAGTCGGACCTCGGGCGGATCTTCTCGATCGTGGTGCTGCTGACCGGTGCGGTCCTGCTGCTCGTGTTGTTGCCCTTCACCTTCATCCAGCTCATCTACCTCCCGTGGCGGGAAGCCATCCGGGAGTCCCGCGCCCCGCGCCGCCTCGCCAACTCCACCTCCGGCCACGTGCTGGTGACCGGTCGTGACCCCGTCGAAGAGGCCCTGATCAACCGGGCGCAGGCCTCCGGACTGCGTTGCATCCTGCTGGTCGAGGATGTCGAGGAAGCCCTCACCTTGAGCGAGGCGGGCTACGACGTGATGGTCGGCCCCCTCGACGAACCCGAGACCTACCGCGCAGCAGGGATCGAGCGCGCCGAGATGTTGTTCACGGCGCGTAGCGACGAGCGCAACAGCAACATCGTCTTCACCGCGCGCGAAGCCTCAACGGAAGCGCTCGTCGTTGCGACGGCGAACTCCCCGGATGCCGTCGACGTCCTGCACCTCGCCGGCGCAGATCACGTCATGCAGCTCGGCCAGTCGCTGGGTCGAGCCTTCGCGCGACGGATCCTGACCCCCGACGCTCGTTGCAGCGAGATCTCACGGTTCGAGGACCTGGTCATCGCGGAGACCTCCACCGCCGGCACCGACCTGGTCGGGCTGACGCTTCGTGAGCTCGACCTGCGCAACCGGTTCGGTGTCTCGGTCGTGGGGATCTGGGATCGAGGATCGCTGCACCCCGCGACCCCCGATCTGCAGATCGCCGAGACCTCGATCCTGCTCCTGGCCGGGGACGAGACGGCCCTGGCGGACTACGACGCCGCCTATGGCGAGGTGGACCGTGGAGCCCCCGCGGACGATGAGCACTCCGGACCGGTGGTGATCCTCGGAGGTGGACGGGTCGGCCGGGCGACCGCCGCCAGACTCCAGGAGCAGGGACTGCCCTGCCGCGTCGTGGAGCGACTCGAGGAACGTGTGCGACACCTCGATGACACCGTGATCGGCGACGCCGCCGACCTCGAGGTCCTGAAGCGAGCGGGGATCGAAGACGCACGGGCGGTGGTCATCACCACCCACGACGACGACACCAACGTCTTCCTGACCCTGTACTGCCGGCGCCTCCGCGAGGACATCGAGATCCTCGGTCGCGCACGCCTCGACCGGAACGTCTCAACCATGCACCGAGCAGGCGCGGACTTCGTCCTGTCCTACGCCTCCACCGGAGCCACCGAGGCGTGGAACCTCCTCCGCGAGGACTCCACCCTGCTCCTCGCCGAGGGCCTGATCGTCTTCCGGGTCCACATGCCGAAGATCCTCGGAGGGCGCATCCTGGGCAACACCTCGATCCCGGCGGATACCGGGTGCTCGGTGGTCGCGGTCGTGCACAACGGCAAGGCCCGCACCGACCTCGATGTCAACACGCTGCTGCCGCCTGGCGGGGACCTGATCCTGATCGGTGACGATCACGCTGAGGAGCGCTTCCTCCAGAGGTACGTCGCGACGAACGGCGGGCCCACCTGGTGGTCTCGGTGGGTCAAACGCTGAGGTGGGTGACCGTGTGGGGCCATCACAGCAGACGACAGCAGACGCGTTCATCGAGCCGGCAGGGTCACCTGGAACACGGTCCTTCCGGGGGAACGCAGGTACTCGATGGTGCCGCCGTTCTGCTCCAAGAGGGCGGCGACGATCGCCAACCCCAGCCCCAACCCTCGCGCTTCGCGGCGATCCCCCTTCGACTCCTGCTCGAAAGCGGTGAACAGATGCGGCACGAAGCTTGGCCGCACACCGGCCCCGGCGTCGATGACCTCGATCACCGCCCGATCCTGGTCGGTCCGCGCGGTGATCGTGACCGGAGACGCTCCGTAGGTCACCGCGTTGGTGATCAGGTTGTTGAGGACCTGCTCGACGTGACGTGCATCGGCGTACACCGTCACGTCCTCGATATCCCAGCGGAGCTTCACACCTCGCAGCACCGGACGCAGCCCTGCTTCGACATCGACAACGATGTCCCTGAGCCGCACCACATCCGGTTGGACCTGCACCTTCCCAGCCTCCATCCGGGACGACCAGAGCAGATCGTCAACGAGCCGTCCGAGACGGTGCCCCTGGCGCTGGATCACCTCGAGGTAGCCGCGCCGGTGGGCGACATCGAGGTCGTCGGCATGTGTATGCAACGTCTCCGCGAAGCCGACGATCGCGGTCAGCGGGGTCCGGAGCTCGTGTGAGACCCGTCCCAGCAGCTCCTGTCGCAGCGACTCCTGCTCGCGAGCCTCAGTGACGTCGAACAGCATCACCACAGCACCACCGAGCCGGCCACGCTCGAACAGCCCGGCCACCTCGACACGCAGGATCCGGTCAGCGACAGGAAGGTCGAAGGGCTGCCTCGGCTCGTCCGGACTCGCCGATCCGAGGGCTGTCGCGATGGGCTGTTCCGTCGGATCAGCGGTCAGCAGGTCGTCCAGGAGACGACCCGCGACCTCGGTCGACGCTGTGCCGAGCATCCGTACCGCAGCAGGGTTGAGCAACTCGATCGCCCCCCTGCGGTCGAGTAGGCAGATGCCCTCGCTGGCTCCGGCGATGGTTCGGCTCATGCGCTCACGTTCTGCCGTTTCGGCAGCCATGCGATGCGTCCCGCCAGCCAGTACCCAACGCACCATCACGATGGGCACGACGGCCAGCGGAAGCACCCACGGTGCCGCGGTCAACACGACGGCGACGACGACTCCGAGGGAGATGCTGATCAGCGCCCCGTACCCCGCCTCGAGGAAGAAGGTCCGGAAGTTCACCACGCGCCCGTCCTGGTCGCGCAGCAGGTGAAGCACCCCGATCATGGCGGCGATGTTGACCACGCCGTACACCAACCCCGCAGCGATCAGCCAGGCAGCACCTTGCGGCGACGTCGGGTCGATGGGTCCCCCGGTGGTCGCGTGGATGCCTGCGGCCGCTGCCGTGGCCGACACCAGGTGCATGGCGACGTTGAAGCCCCACTTGCTGATGCCGATCTTCCGGAACGTCAGGCTGATCGCGATCCCGATCGCGACCGCCAGAGGGACGGCAGGTGGAGGCAGCAGGATCAGTGCCACGATCAACGCTGCCTCGTAGAGGTTGGCGCTGAGCGTGCTCCGACGAAGGGGCGCCTCCAGCGGCCACCACTCCGCGAGGATGCCGAGCACGACGACGGCGAGGATCGCTGGCCATCGCCTGCCCAACTCCGCGACCCCGACCTGCGTCATCACCCACCACGCGCCGACCCCCGTGACGACCACACCCATCGCCCACCAGGCGGCGACGTACCTGGCGAGGATCGTGTCGTTTCGAGACGAGGCCAGGGGTGACCTCCTGCTGGGCGCGTAGGGATACTCCGCGGAGACCGACCGGGGCTCGAGCGCTCCACGCTACCTACGTCGACCAGGTCACCCGCGATGATAGTCCCGCAGGGGGACCTTGACATGAAGTTCAC
>SKNK01000484.1 GCA_007120565.1 Nitriliruptoraceae bacterium
GATCGATGTTGACATCGCTCGCGCCCGTGTCGAGCACGATCTTGTACGGGCGGGAGGTGCCTAGCGCGAGGTCGCAGACCGGTGTGCCATGGACGAGACCGACGGTGCCGGCGACGGTGTGCTGCTGGCGCAGGGTGACCGCGGGTCCTGCCACGTCGACCTGCAGTGGCTCTTCGCCCGTCGGGTCTCGGTAGCTGCCCTCGATCCAAGGATCTCGGTCTCCCGGCCGCAGGTGCAGGCGGCAGGCGCCGAGCCGCAGCCGCAGCACCGCGCCGTCCTCATCCGAGAAGGGAACGTGGATGGGGGTGGTGGCCTCCATGGTGTCCTCCGCGTCAGAGGAGCAGCGTAGGTGTCGGCTGGTGATCGCGGGGGGTGACGCTCGGGGCATCCCACATCCGCGGGTCCCGCCACCGAACATCGATGTGCAATATCGCTACGCTAGTCACTGATGTGCACTTTGTCATGACCTCCCGCTCCCGTGGGGTGATCCGATCCGCGATCCCGAAGGACCCGCACGGCGCGGCGTCACCGTACGCCTACGCCGTTCACCGCTGGTTCCTGCCACCTTGGTCAGTTGTGCCGGGGTCATCCCTGTCACCGTTGTGCCCGTGCTCTACCCGGCCATCGTGGTCGACCTTCCCTCCTTCACGCTGCGGTGGCTCGGGCTCAGTACCACGCTGTGTTTCCTGCTGCTGTCGTTCGGTGCTCCGCTGGTCGGCCGGTTCGTGGATCGGATCGGACCCCGCGGGGGGATGACCGTGGCTGCGCTCGGCACCCTCGCCACCCTCGGGATGATCGCGACGACCACCTCGTTGGCGGTCCTGGTGACGGTGATCGCCGTGAGCGGGGTCTTCCACTCCTTCGCGGCGACCAGTTCGAACCTGGTGATGGGCGCCGTGCTCGACGGTCGCCGTCCCGCGACGCTGTTCGGGGTGCGGCAGACAGCGGTCCCGCTGATGTCCATGCTGGCGGGGTCGGTCGTTGCGGTTGCCAGCGGCTGGCTGGGCTGGCGCGCCATCCTCTTGCTGTTCGCCGTGGTTCCGGTCGCCCTGCTGCTGTTCCGGCCCGAGCGTGCCGCGCGGGTCGAGCGGGTTCATCCCAGGGATCTGGCGCCGTTGCCGCGGCGTGAGTTGATCGTGTTCGCGATGATCAGCCTGTTCTCCGGCATGGCGGTCTCGGTGCTCGCCACCTTCGGGGTCGCGACCCTGACGGAGGCTGGCTGGTCGCCGGCGAACTCGGGCGGCATCTTCGCCGTCGCGAGCGCCCTGGGTCTCGCGACGCGTATCGTCGCGGGGATCGTGGTCGACCGGCGTCGCTGGTCGGTGTTCACCTTCGCCGGATCGCTCCTGGTCGGTGGCGCCATCGGTGCAGGGCTCATCTCCAGCGGCGCGTCCACGTGGATCGCCGTTGGGGTCCTGCTCGCCTACGGAGCGGGATGGGGCTTCCCCGGTCTGCTTCAGTACGGCATCGCCGTCAGCTTCCGCGCTCGGATCGCCAGTGCCACCGGGTTGGTCCAGCTCGGAAGTGGGCTCGGCGTCAGTCTCGGCCCCCTGCTGTTCTCGTCCCTGGAGGGTGTGGTCGGGATGGGCCCGGCCTGGGCGGTCGTCGGCGTCAGTTCGGGGCTCGCGGCCACCATCGCGCTGTGGCGCGCCTACCGTGGTGACGCGGAGGGCGATCCCCAGGGCCACGTGAACCGCACGCGCCGCCATGATGGTTCAGTATCATGACTGCCGTCATGGAGATGCAGTAGATCGTCGTCGTTCAGCTTCGCAGCGCCAGGGAGGGGAGGGCCGGATGGTCTCGGATGCGCGCAGGCGGCTGCAGGGGGCCTATGCCGCCCTGCCTCGGGCCACACCTGATCGGCTCCCCGTCCCTCAGGAGGCGGTCGTTGGCATCGTCGGGACCGACATCCCGGAGGAACCCATCCGCGCCGCCGGGCTCCATCCCCTCCGCGTCGTGGGTGACCCTGGGGCGGCGACACCGAACTCCGACCTGTTCGTCGAACGAGCGGTTGACCCCCTGGCGCGGTCGATCTTCGAGCGGCTGCTCGATGGGGCCTACGGATGGCTCTCCCATCTGGTGTTGTGTCACGACTCCGACGCGACCGTGCGGCTGTACTACTACCTGCGAGAGTTGCGGAGGTTGGAGCCAGACCGCCACTTGCCGGAGCTCGCCTTCGTCGACATCCTCCACCAACCGGCACGTACGAGTGCGGTCTACACCCGGCAGCGCCTGGCAGGGTTCGTGGAGACCCTCGAAGGATGGAGCGGACGGTCGATCGATGATGAGGCGGTCCGTGCCGAGATCGTCGCATCCAACGAGCGTCGACGCCTCCAACGTGAGCTCGCGGAACTCCGCGCCGAGGATCCGGCGCGGCTGACGGGCCGCGACGCCCTCGCCGCGATCGGGGCGGCCTCGATGATGACCGCGCAGGAGTATCTGGCCTGCCTGCGCGGGCTCATCGATGAGCTCGCTGATCCTGAGCGCGCCGACGGACCGACGGGAGGAGTGACAACCCGGGGTGGCACCGAGCCGGTGCGCGTGTTCCTCACCGGAAGTGCCCACGATGGCGTCGGTTGGTACGAGGCGGTGGAGGCAGCGGGGGCGATCATCGTCGGCGAGGACCACGCCAACGGCAACGCCGTGGCCATCGGCTCCATCGACGAACAGGCTGATCCGCTGACCGCGCTCACTTCCTTCTACCAGCATCGGACGGTGAGCTCGGCTCGTACGAGCATCACTCGCCGCGCTGAAGGGACGGCCACCGGTGCTGTCGCTGCCCGGGCCGATGGGGTCCTCTCCCTGTTGCGGAGGCAGGATCCGGCGCCGCACTGGGATGTGGCGGCACAGCGTGCCCGGCTGGAGGAGGCCGGCCTCCCCATGGAGGCGATCGTGATGGATGGCTACCGCGATGAACCTGGCCCCGCCGAACAGGAGGATCTCGCTGCCTCCGTTGCTCGGCTCGCCCAGGGTGCTGGGCGCCGCTCCGGAGGCCGTGCTGCCAACGACAACACCGAGGTGGCACGATGACGTCAGCGCGCGACGGAGAGGCGGCCGAGGCGCATCGCGGGGGACGCAGTACGAAGGCGTTGTCGACGAGCCGGGACTTCGCTCGCTATCAGCGGGAGTGGTTCATCGAGGTCCAGCGCCAGGTACGCGAGGACGGGGTCCCGTTCGCCTTGGTCAACGCGGATGCCCCGCACGAGCTCCTGCGCGCGATGGGCATCCCCTACGTGGTCAACCAGTGGTGGGCATCCATCTGCGCGGCGAAGCAACGCTCGGCCGACTACCTCGGGCTGCTGCGAGAGCGCGGCTATCCCGACGATCAAGAGCCGTACTCCGCGCTCGCCCTCGGGTCCTCCTTCGACGACCCCGACGACGCGCCCTGGGGCGGACTACCGATCCCCGACCTCGTGATGGCGTACCTCAACTCGGATGCGACCGGCAAGATCTTCGAGCTGTGGGCTCACGAACACGGGGCCACCTTCTACCCCTTCGAGGGAACCGTCCACCCGGGGGAGCTCGAGCCGCGGTGGTTCGAGCGGATGGACCACCACTGGGACGAGGTCATCGGCCGCGAACGCATCGAGCTGATGCTCGAGGAGATGAAGGGTCTCATCCGCCACCTCGAGATCGAGACGGGGCGGGCGTTCGACGAGACCGCGTTCGCTCGGGTGATGGATCTGTCCAACGAGCACGAGGAGTACAACCGGCAGACGCGCGACCTGATCGCCAACGCCCGACCGGCGCCCCTGAGTGTCGCCGATGGGATCCCGAGCGTGATGATCCCGCAGTGGCACCGTGGCACGGAGTGGGGGCGCGACGCCGCCAAACGATTCCGTGACGAGGTGCAGGCAAGGGTGGACGCCGGTGACGCCGCCTTTCCGGATGAGCGGATCCGGCTGATGTGGATCGGACGCGGCCTGTGGTTCGACATGGGCTTCTACCAGTACTTCGAGGAACGGTTCGGGGCCGTCTTCGTCTGGTCGATGTACCTCGCGGTCGGTGCCGACTGCTACCTGCGTTACGGCGGTGAGCCGCTCGAGCGGCTGGCCGCACGGTTCGCCGCGCTCGGAGACACGTACAACATGCCACCGTGGAGCAGCGAGTGGTACGCGAAGGAAGCCGTGC
>SKNK01000156.1 GCA_007120565.1 Nitriliruptoraceae bacterium
ATGATCCCTCGGGTCTTGCACAGTTCGACGATCGTCTTCATGTGGACGCTGACGGACGGCTCGCCGACCTCGGACGTCGGGTTCTGGGTGTGCTCGCTCACGGTGGACTCACTGCTCGGATGCGGACCCCGCCACTGGCGGTGGGGGGTAGGTGTGCCGCGGCTTGTCGTGCACGCGGCGTATCCGGCAGCGTAGCTGTCGTCTCACGGGGGTCGGGGGTCGGCCCAGCGCAGGCGGCCGTCGCGGAGCAGGTAGCCGGGCAGGTGGTCGGCGCAGGGCGGGGCCCCGACGCTCAGTAGCCGAAGGTCGTGACGTCGTCGTCCCCGATCCACTCCCACAGCGGTCCCGTTCCTGTGATCTGGGCGTTGTCGAGCAGCGCTTCCTCGTCCAGATCCCGCGCGTTGAAGCACACCGGACAGACCAGCAGTCGCCCGTCGGCATCGGCGTACCGCTGGAGCAGGTCGGGCAGCGACGGCCCGGACGCCGGGGCTGTCCCCACCGCTACTCCGCCGGTGGCCAGGCGTACCGCCTCCTTGGTGAGGAACATCCGGGTTTCGCGCCCCGCCTCGGCCGCAGCAACGGCGACGAGCAGCGCCACGGTCACGCTCTCGGCATCCTCCAAGCCCGTGTTCAGGTTGACCAGTGCCTTGTTCGACATGCGTACCCATCCTCTCTCTTGCTCTCTTGGGTCGCCCTTCCAGGCCGGATCTGACGACCGCTGGTGCCAGCATCTGCCTCCCAGGACGACCTGCAGCCCCACCTCATTGCGTCTCGTACCTCCATGCCGATGAGCGCGACGACGACGGGCGCCAGAGGAGGGGAGCCAGAGGTCCCACGGATCGAGGACCTGTGACCCGCGGCGGTCGTGCGGTGCCAGTCCACCCTTCGTCGGAGCCAGATCCCACCACCCTTTCCTGGAGTTCCGACGTGCGTGCCACCGTGACGACCCTTGCCTCGCTGACCGTGGCGCTCCTCCTCGTGGTCGCCGGCCCGGCCGCCGCACACGTGATGCTGATGCCCGGGGACGTCGAACCTGGAGACACCCTGGACACCGAACTGCTCGTGGTCCACGGCTGTGGCCCTGGTGGAACGATCCCGGCAACGGATGACGATGCCTCACCGACCGTGTCCGTGCAGCTCGAGGTCCCCGCACCCATCGGGATCTCCGCTCACGACGTCGACGGCTGGTCGGTGTCGACCGATGAGGGATCTGCCGATGAGCCCACCCGGATCCTGTGGGAGAACGACGACCGCTCCGGCACGACCGAGCCCATCTACTTCGATGTGACCATCGACGCCACCGCGTTCGACGACGAGGCCGAGTACTGGCTCCCCGCGATCCAGGACTGCGCCGACGGCGAGCGCATGCGGTGGACGCTCCCCGGCATGGAGGAACGCGACGGACAGCTCGCGGGCGTCAGCTTCGGCGTCACCGCTGCTCCCGAAGAACCCCGGCAAGGGCTGTCACCGGTAGCCATCGCTCTGATCGCGATGCTGATCGCCGGCCTCGCCGGTGCGGCGACCTTCCTGATCACCGGGCGCAGGTCCGCGTAGGACCCCCAGCTCGGCGGCGCCCGACACCCGGGCGCGTCGCCACTGCCGACTACGGTCTGCGCTTCACGCCCGCGAAGTACAGGAGCGAGACCGAGCATGGCCCTGTCCCGGTTCGAACGCGACACTGCCGTGGAACGCGTCGACGACCTCCGCTTCCGCGGCCAGATCGACCCGGGCTGGGCCGTCATCGATGGGGCTGCGGCCAACGGCGGGTACGTGATGGCCCTGGCTGCACGCGCGATGCGCACCCCTATCTCCCATCCGGACCCCGTCACCCTCACCGCCCACTTCCTCGCCCCACCCGATCCCGGCGAGGTCCACATCGACGTCGAGGTGGTCCGCAGCGGACGACGCCACTCCACCGTGTCGGCGCGACTCCTCCAGGGCGACCGCGAGTGCGCACGCCTGCTCGGATCGTTCGCCGACCTCCAGGCGATCGAGGAAGGCACCGAGGATGTGCGGGTGGACCTGCGCCCCCCGGACTATCCGCCCGTGGCAGACTGCCTCGACTTCACGGCTGCCGCGATCGAACAGGGTGAGAGGGGCGGGTTCCCCGCCCCACCGATCGTGCGTCGCTTCGACCATCGCGTCCCCGCCGAGCTCGCCGCATGGGCCGAAGGACGGCCACTGGGTCGGGGCCACATCGGCGGGTACGTGCGGTGGAGTGATGGCTCGCCGATGGACACGCTCGGGGTCCTGACGGTCGCGGACTGCTATCCCCCTGCGGTGTTCAACACGGGAGACAGCAGCCTCGGGTGGGTCCCGACGATCGAGCTCACGGTCCAGATCCGGCGGCGTCCTCACGACGACTACCTCACCACGCAACTCACGACCCAAGCGATCACCGCGGGCGGCTACCTCGAAGAGGACGGACAGATCTGGGATGCTGATGGCCGCCTCGTCGCTCTATCGCGCCAACTGGCCCTCGCGCCTCGGTGAGCCAGCTCTCGAGCCACGACCGCCCCGGGGACCACGGGACCAGATCCCTCGAACCGTCACTCCCGAGCCACCACGTCAAGGAGCGGGTCATGCCCCACGTCAGTCTGATCACCCTCGGGGTCGATGACCTCGACCTCGTCAGCCGCTTCTACGAGGCGTTGGGCTGGCGCCGTTCCTCCGCCTCCGTCCCGGAGGTGGTGACCTTCCTGCAGGGCGGCAACGTCGCCCTTGGGTTGTTCGGTCGCGCCGCGCTTGCTGCGGAGGCGAAGCTGAGCGACGCCGAGGTAGCCGGCAACGGCGCGGTGGCCCTGGCGACGAACCTGCCCAACGAGGCACAGGTCGACGCCGCCCTTCAGGCAGCTGAGGCTGCCGGCGGGCGCATCACCAAGCCTGCCGAGCGCGCTGAGTGGGGCGGCTACTCCGGATACTTCACCGACCCTGAGGGCAACCTCTGGGAGGTCGCCCACAACCCCTACTTCCCACTCGGCGACGATGGCGCGGTCGAGCTCCCCCAGTGAGGACGAACCGGGGTCCGCGTCCCACCGCATCCGGGACCGCAGCTCAGGAGGTCACCCATGCACATCGAAGCTGACGGTGTCGTGGATCGAGACGAACTCGTCGCGCTGTACGAGGACGCTGGGTGGACCAGCTACACCGCGGAGCCCGAGGACCTGGCCCGCGCCGTGGCGAACTCCACCTTCGTGGTGACCGCGCGCGACGACGGTCTCCTCGTCGGCCTGGCGCGCGGTCTCTCCGACCAGGTCTCTGTCTTCTACCTCCAGGACATCCTGGTACGCAGATCCCACCAGCGCCGCGGGATCGGCCGTGAGCTGCTGGCGGCCTGCCTCACCCGCTTCGAGGGTGTTCGACAGAAGGTGCTCCTCACCGAGGACGATCCCGCCCAGCACGCCCTGTACCGAAGCTTCGGTTTCCGGCGCACGACCGACTTCGAGGTGACGCCACTGAACGCCTACGTGCGGTTCGACGGCTGAGTTGTCGGGTCCCCGCACGCCGTTCCCGGCCTCGTTTCCACAGGTCCCTTTCGGGGCTTGCGCGGCCGATCCAGGAGGCTAAGTTTGCCTGGTCTCTACGGGGGGATCTCGATGAACGGTCGGGGGATCGTCGCACTGGTCGCGGCTGTCGCGTTGGTCGCTTCGGGCTGCACGTCGGAGGTCGACGCCGCCGATGAGCTGCGCGATATCCGTGAGGTGCTCGCCGAGGCACCCGAGCAGGCGGATCCGGAGTCGGATCTCGACGCCGAGACCGAGCCAACGGACGAAAGCTCGGCGGACGATCAGCAGGACGAGATCACTTCCGCTGAAACGCCGGAAGAGGGTGAGACACCCTCGGACACCACAGATGTCGACATCACCGTCGTCCCCGACGAGGTAACGGTCGAGTACGTCCAAGCCGTCCTAGACGAGCTGGAGCGCATCTACGCCGAGGCACTGGTGTTGATGATGGAGTCCGGCGAGCTCACCCTCGACGTCTCGGATCGCGTCGGCGACATCTTCGCGACCCGACAGGTGGACCTGACCCGTGGCGAGTTCGTGGCTGTCGCTGAGGAAGGGTTCTCGGGGATGCGGCCAGCCCGGGAGATCGAGATTCGTCGTCGGATCGTGCAGGACATCCTCGACC
>SKNK01000250.1 GCA_007120565.1 Nitriliruptoraceae bacterium
ACACAAGTTCGGACCGACCGTCGAGATCGCGACCCTGTTCGGATCCGAGGACGCGAGCGCGGCGAGCGACAGGTCCGCGGTCCTGCGCCGGGTCCTCAGCGGCCAGCAGGCGGACCTCGAGCAACTGTCAGCCACCCGCACATCCCAGGAGGCCGCGGAAGCCCTGCTGGTCGAGGAGAAGGAGCAGGCGGCGCAGCTTGCGGCTCAGGTCGAGGAACGGCGGGAAGAGATCGAAGCCACGATCGAGTCGCAGGAGGAGGAGGTCGCCCGCAACGAGCGCGTCCTCGCCGCCGCGATCGACCGCGAGGAGGCCGAGCGCCGCGCCGCCGAGGAAGCCGCCGCACGGGCCGCCGCCGAGGAGCGACGTCAAGCGCGTGAGCGCGAGCAGCAGCAGGCGTCAACCACGACCACCCAGACGCAGCAGGCCTCCGCCCCCGCTCCCTCGTCGGCCCCAGCCCCTCGGGCCAACGCCCAGGTCGCCGTTGACGCCGCGTTGTCCAAGCTCGGGTCTCCCTACCTCTGGGGCGCCACCGGCCCCAACCGCTTCGACTGCTCTGGCCTGATGGTCTGGGCCTGGGCGCAAGCTGGCGTGTCCCTGCCACGGACCTCGCACGGCCAGTTCACCAACCTCCGGAGCGTCTCCCGCTCCGAGCTGCAGCCGGGAGACCTGGTCTTCGCAGGGTCTCCGCGGGTCCACCACGTGGGCATGTACATCGGCAACGGTCAGATCGTCCACTCCCCGAGGTCGGGCTACACCGTCGAGATCCGCTCGATGAACCGCAGCGATCTGCGAGGCTTCGGGCGTCCGGGCTGAGCCACACCACCACGCCGGTGTCGTTGAGCGATCAGCCTTCCAACACCTCGCGAGCGATCGCCTGTGCCTCCTCGAGGCGTGCCTCGTCGACGAACAGCCGAGTGCCCCAGTCCCCGGCGAACAACGTACGGACCAGGCGGCCGGAGCCCTTCGACCACCACACGATCTCCGCATCCTCCAGACGCTGCGCGATCGCGTGGGCGTTGTCGTCCTCGAACTGCCCGAGTTCCACGGTGCGGAGGCGTTCGCTCACGGCTGACCCACCCGTTGCCGAGCCTCGACCGCCGCGACCGAGGGGAGGCCGGCCGGGTCCGGACGGCAAGCCAGCACGAACATGGCGTGGCTCCAGGTCAGCGGGACCACCCACACGGGCTGTCCGGTCTGCTCATCGACCTGCTCCGGCAACAGCGACGTCGAGGTAGCCGCCCGCAGGGCGTACGCCACCCCATCGGCGGGCACGGCAGCACCGGGTGCGCGAAGAGCCAACCCGAGCCAGAGCCGTGCGAGGACCCAGGGATTGCCGCCGATGTAGGGGTCACCCTCGTAGCGGAGCAGTCCGCCGTCGGCGGTGCGGAGTCGCTGGCTGACCACGTCGATGGTCGCGGCCATGCGTGGGTCGTCCGCAGCGATCACGCCGAAGGGGTAGCAGAGACCGAGGAGCGAGACGTCCACGACCTCGTCCACGGCATCGACCGACGGCACCGGCGTCCCGGGGTGGCGCAACAACGTGTACGCGTCCGGTGTTGGTGAGCCCTGCGCGTCGCTGCGAGCGACATCGATCGAGCGCAGGTAGTGGCCGCGTTCCTCGCTCCACAGGTAGGTGTCGATCCCCTCCCGGACCCGCTGGGCTGCCTGACGCCACCCCTCCGCCAGCGGGGGATCGTGACGCTCCGCCATCTGGGCGGCAGCGCGGAGTCCGGCGCACGCGGTCGCGGCGGTGAAGGCGTGGACGCCGACGCGCTCCTCCCACAGGTCCATCGACGGGGCGGGGAGCCCCGTCGTCGGATCCAAGGTGGCGACGAGAGCGTCCGCGCCACGGAGCATCGCGGGCCACAGGTCGCGGTCCAGCCCGTCGTCGCCCAGGCTCTGCCATGCCTGCTCGAAGGCGACGAGCACCGCGCCAGTCTCATCGAGCTGGGTTCCCCACGACGGTGCGAGGCTGCCGTCGGTCCAGTTGCGTTGCAGCCACAGACCGTCGGTGCCCTGTGCCTGCACCAGCCAGCGCAGGGCACCTTCGGCGAGCTCGCGGCGTCCGGAGACCAACTGCGCGAGGACGATGAACGCGAGGTCACGGGCCCAGACGAAGCCGTACCCGCCGGATCGCTGGAACCACGGATCCACCTCCGGACCCGCCAGTACCCCGCCGGTCTGGCGATCGGCCAGGAGGGAGAACACGAGTTGGGATCGTCGGTCGAGCTGCGCCGCCTGACCGTCGACCAGCGGCGGCTCGACCTCCGCGAGCGTCCGAGCATCGGCTTCCCGACGTGCGTCGCGAGCGGATGCCGCGCCGGCGGAGAGGGTGGCACACACCCGCTTGACCGCCTCCTCCCGATCGGTGGCGAAGGCGACGGCCACCGTGACGTCAGCTACCTCGTCGTCACTGAGCAGGGCGCCATCGACGGTCCCGTGGGCGATGCCGCCACCCGGCAGCTCCCCCGTTGCCAGCCGGTCAAGGGTGGAGGCTCCACGGTGGTGCTCGCCGACAGCACCCCGACTGGCGGCATCCATACCGATGGCCAGCACGCGGTCACGACGGTGAGCCACCAGCACGCCGGACACCGGATCGAGGTAGGCACCACCAGCCTGCGAGGTCCCCGAGAGCTCCGGACGCAGGTAGACCGCGAGCCGAGCGTTCAGGCCGGTCACCTGCCGCACGAGCACGGCAAGCTCTGGGTCGACGACGTCGGTCACCGCGACGTCGTCGACGACGGTGGTCAGGACGTCGGTGTCCGGCTCGAAGCTCTGAGTGTTGCTGTTCCGGGCGTCGTCGAGCCAGCGCGGTCCACCCTCGCCGACCGCCGCCAGCCGGAGCACCCCGAGGTGGGTGTCGTGGTCGAGGTGAGGCCAGTTCAGCTGCTGCACCTCCCCGCGAGGCGAGACCGTGACGAGCAACGAACCGTTCCCGAGGATCGCGCCGGCGACCGCGTCGCGACGAGGACCCGGTTCCGAGGGGGCGAAAGCAGACATCAACAGACCTCGATCAGTGCCGGAACAGGGGTCAGTGGGGCGCCGGAGCGCCGCGTTGCGTGCTCGCCGCTCCGGGTTCGGCGTCCGATCCGGCCCGGTCGATGGCCGGGGCCGGCCCCGTCGATCCTCGGACGACGAGTTCAGCACGGAACCGCAGTTCGGTGTTGGGTCCGCCGGCGCCGTCGATCCGGTCCCTGAGCAGGCGGACGACGGCCCCGGCCATCTTGCCGAACGGCTGGCGCGACGAGGTCAAGGGAGGATCGAAGTAGGCGTTGGGTCCCGCGTCATCGAAGCCGACCACCGAGATCTCGTCGGGGACCGATCGGCCCAGCTCTCGAGATGCACGGACGACCCCGAGGGCAAGCAGGTCGCTGGCACAGACCACGGCGGTGACACCGAGCTCCAACAGCTCCAGACCAGCGACGTGGCCACCCTCGATGCTGTATATCGTCTCGCTGACCAGCGAGTACCGCTCGAGCCCCGCATCGCGCAAGCCCAACTCGTAGCCGGTGGTGAACTCCTGGCTGGGCACGTAGCGGGAGGGACCGGTCGCCAAGCCGATCCGGGTGTGCCCCAGCGAGAGGAGATGCCGCACGGATTGGCGGGCCGCTTCGACGTGATCGACGCTCAAGGCCGGCAGGTCGAGGTCCGGGGCGCGGCCGTTGATGACGATGACGGGCACCCCTCGCTCAGCGACGTCGAGGTAGTGCGTGTGGTCGGCGGTGAGGTCCGCGGTGTCACCCGAGACGACGATGACCCCCGCCACGCCGTGCTCGAGGAGGACGTTGATGTACTCCGCCTGGCTCAACCCCGCGGGGGTCGACGTGCACAGCACGGTCGTGATGCCATGCCCCACCAGTCGGGTCTCGATGGCCTGGGCGAACCGAGGGAAGGTTGGGTTGTCGAGCTCAGGGATGATCAGGCCGACCATGGGCTTGGGGGTGCGGTGGCGCAAGCCCGTTGGCTCGTAGCCGAGGGCCTCCATCGCTCGCTCGACGGAGGTACGGGTCGCGTGAGCGACCCCCGGACGGTCATTGAGAACGCGACTGACCGTGGCCTGGCTCACACCGGCCTGTTCGGCGACATCACGCAACCGTGGCTTCATGGGCGCAGCATAGCGCGCGC
>SKNK01000342.1 GCA_007120565.1 Nitriliruptoraceae bacterium
CTCGTTGCCCGCCGTAGGAGAGAGCTGCGGAGTCGACCGCTCGGCCGCTCGCGTGCGTAGGTGGTGGGTGCGCGCGCGGATGTACCGCCGGTGGAAGATGCGTGCCGTCATGCTTGGTCTGGGGTGCTCGAACGTGGCGGTACGCCGGGGAGTGCCTCGTCCAGGTGCGTTGGAACACCCGACGGGCAACCGGTGGCCTCTACCATCACGCGGGTCATGCAGCCCGTCACCACCTCGACGTTGGAGCCGAGTCATGTCATCGCGAAGGCGATATCTCACGGTCGTGGGGTCGGTCGGTGGCGCCGTGCCTTGGTGTGCTCGATGACCGACGCCATCGACCTGCCACCCCCGCCGCTCGATCCGCGCACCACCTGGTCGCTACCGGATCCGGGCAAGATGCCGACGGTCCGTGCCCTCGATGAGGTCGTGACGCGCGTGCTGGCTCCGAATCCCTCGCCGATGACCCTCGACGGGACCAACACCTACGTGGTCGGTCCGGCGGGCTCCGGCGAGGTCATCGTGATCGACCCGGGTCCGGATGCTCCCGACCACCTCGCCAACGTCGAGCAGGTCCTGGCCGACCGGGACGCCGCGGTCACGGCCATCCTGGTGACCCATCACCACCTCGACCATGCCGAGGCAGCGGCCGCGTGGGCCCGCCATTTCGCTTGTTCCGTGGTCGCGTCGACCCCGGAGGTCGCCGGGTCAGGTGGCCGGGTCGTGGGCGATGGCGACCACCTCGTGGTCGCAGACATCCACCTCGAGGTGGTGGCGACCCCGGGGCACACCCGCGATCACGTGGCTCTGCGGCTCCCCACCGGGGCGCTGTTGACCGGTGACCACGTCCTCGGGCGAGGGACCTCTGTCGTCGCGTACCCGGATGGGGACCTGACCGCCTACCTCGACAGCTTGCGTCGTGTGCTTGCCCTCGGGCCCGACCAGTTGCTCCCTGGGCACGGCCCGGAGCTGACCGAGGACCCTCAGGCCGTGCTCGAGTACTACCGCGACCATCGGGCCTACCGCGAGGCCCAGGTCCTGGCCGCCCTGGCGCAGGGGCCGGCGACGCCGAGGCAGCTGGTCGCCAGGATCTACGCAGATGTCGATGAGCGGTTGTGGGGGGCGGCTGAGGCTTCGACCCGGGCAACGCTGGCCTCGCTCGACGCCCGCGAGCAGGTGCGGCTCGACGAGGGTGACCGCGCGCATCGGATCGCCCCTGACAGCTGAGGCGATGTCCGTCATACTCGATCGGTGGCAGATCAGGGGTTAAGTCGCCCTGGGTTGCCGCCGATATGGGACGAAAGACCTAGTCCTCGACCGGGTCGGTGAGTGTCGCCGGACCTCACATCCCCCGGAGGTGACCACGTGGCAGAGTTCCTCGACGCGTTCGCGGTCGAGCGGGAGAGCTTGCTCTCGTCGCTGGCCGCCGTCGACGAGGTGTGGTCTCGGTTCCAGGAGCGTCGAGGAATCGAGGTCGAGGGCACCGACGTGTCCGACTCGTTGATCGCCGGCGAACTCGCGCTGGTCCGTCGCGATCTGCAGGCCACGCGCTTCACCGTCGGCATCTTCGGGCTCATCAAGCGCGGCAAGTCCACCCTCTTGAACGGTTTGATCGGCCGCGAGGTCTCCTCGATGCACGTCACGCCGGAGACCGCCGTCCCGGTCTACGTGACCTACGGCGAGCAGGCCCAAGCGACGGTGCATCTGGCCGATGGCGAGACCCGCCACGTCGCGGTCGAGGACGTCCTGCACTACACCTCGCAGAAGCACAACGCGCAGAACCACCTCGGGGTCACCCACGTCGAGCAACAGGTTCCCGTCGGCTTCCTGCGTAACGGGACGCGACTGATCGACACCCCGGGGCTCGACGACGCCGAGGCCGACGACGTCTACACCGAGCGGACCCTGCAGGAACTCGACGTCGTGGACGCGGGCATCGTGCTGTTCCTCTCGCCGCCGACGGTCGGGGCGACCGAGATGGCGTTCCTCGAGCAGGTCGTCGCTCGGGATCTGAAGAAGACCTTCCTCGTCTGCAACATGTACCCGCAGCACTTCCACGACCCCGAGACCCGCCAGGCGGTGCTCGACTACGTCGGTGGGCGCATCGTCCAGGCCTCCCGCAAGGCCGGCCGAACCGGCGAGGTGCGGATCTATCCCGTCTGTGCGCTCGAGGCCTGGCAGGCCCGTCAGACCGACGACATCGACCTGTGGAAGCGTTCCGGTGCGGACCGCTTGCTGCGTGACGTCGAGAACTACCTGTCGGGGTCCGCCGGGCAGGAGGTCCTCGAGGAGGCGGCGGAGCGGATCGCGAAGGTGGCAGAGATGGCTACCTCCGAGGTGAAGGTCCGCCAGCAACTGCTCGACGATCCCGATGAGTTGAGCAACTTCCGTCGTCAACTCGATCGGAATATCGCGTCACTCGAACGGCGGTTCGACGATGCGGTTTCCATGGCGATGACCGATGTGGCACCGCTGCGGATGCGGATCAGGGGGTTGGTGCTGCAGCCCTTCGCGAAGGCGAAGAAGGACCTGGCGGAGATCAACAGCCTCGAGGAACTCGAGGCTTTCGCCAGTCGGTTCCGTCGACAGATCGAGGTGGCCGGGGAGTTGGCTTCGCGTCAGTTCAGTGAGGGATTCAGCCGGACCGTCGACACCTTGCAGAACAAGCTGTCTCAACAGTTCGAGGCGGTGATGACCGACCTCGCGCCGAACCTGCCGCAGGTACAGCTCTCGGCCTCGGCGCTGTTGGTGACCCCCGACCAGATGCAGTCGGTCAAACGCTCGAACCAGCGCACCCGTTCCTCCAGCGCCAGCGTGGCTGCGGTCACGGGGCTCGCCAGCGGCGGGGCCGGGTTCGTTGCCGCCGGTGCAATCCTCGGCCCGATCGGGCTCTTGGCAGGCGCCCTGGTCGGGTGGAAGATGACCAGCCTCTTCGCGAACAGCCGCAGCCTCAACCAGGTCCGCGAGACGATCCTCGGTCGCCTCGATGAGATCGCCGACGCGTTGCTCAAGGACGTCGATGCTCAGGTCGCCTCGGCGGTTGAGACGGTGCGCACGGCGGTCGAGCGTCGTCGGCGTGCCTTCGCGCACGACCTCTACCAGCAGTTCGAGTTGGTGCAGTCGATCGGCGATCACCCGGAGTCCTTGGAGACCTACCGCAAGGAGGCGGTGCGGTTCGAGGAAGCCTTTGCCGCCTGTGCCACGCGCGCACGTCGGGCGGTTCGCGAGCCCAGCGACATCAGTATCAGCGCGTAGAGGCCACACGTGACGCCTCGTTGGTCTAGCGGCGCACGCTGGATGTGGCTGGTCCGTTGGGCAGGCGGCCTGACCCTGTGGGTGGTCCGGTAGGCAGGCGGCCTGACGGTCGGACCCGATGTGCTTGATCCGGGGGCCAGGCGCGGCTGCGTGCCGGCGCCCGCCGGCTCAGGCCGTTCGGCGGGTCCGCTTGACGCCTGCGGCCTTGAGCGTCGCCGCAGGCACCCCAGCCTCACGCCAGGCCGTGTAGCTGATCCCCTTGCGCTCGGAGTACTCCGCCGCGACGTCGACGAACCCCGCTTCTAGCCCCTCGAGGTCGGGTTCCTCCTGGAGGTTGACGAGGCGTTCCTCGAGATCGAGGCGACGTTGGATCAGGTCAACGCGCTTGGCAGGGTCTGGCTCTTCGTCGATCGCCACCTGCACATCGTGAATCTTCGCCTCGATCGTTGGCCGGTCCATCTTGCGTCCCGGCTTGCGATCTTGCTCTAGCGCAGCGAGGTAGTCGCGGACCGCTTTGCCCTGAGCTCGACCCTTCGCGAGGGCGGCTTTGTGATCATCGCTCATCTTCTTGGCCATGCGATCTACCTTGGATCGGGGGTGTTTGCGTTGCGCATACGGTAGCAGCGTGCTCGAAAGCGCAGACGCTACCCAGCACTCAAGGCGCAACAAGGGGCCCTCCGTCGTCCACTCGGGATGCGGCACCTTCCACGCCTTTGACGAGGCAAGGAGGCCTTCGGCCGATCACTTCGACCGGGCAGCGAGCAGATGGGGAGCGTGCCCATGGGGAGCACGAAGCGCCGGAACCGCGCCGTCGGTCAGGAGCCTCGTACCTCGTCGGTCTTCGCCTGCGGGGGCACCGGTTGGTGC
>SKNK01000182.1 GCA_007120565.1 Nitriliruptoraceae bacterium
AGGACACGGCCGCGGTGACTCCCTTGGTCCTCGATGGATCACGCCTCTACCTCGATCGCTACTGGGGCTACGAACAGCGGCTGGTCGAGCGACTGACCAGCTTGCTGGCGACGGTCCCGTCCGCTCGAGATCCCCGCCAGGTGGAGGAACGACTCGACCTGCTGTTCGACGGTGGGCAAGACGATCCGCAGCGGCGCGCCGCGGAGGTCGCGATACGCCACGGGCTGACCGTGCTGACCGGCGGACCCGGCACCGGAAAGACCACCACGGTGGTCCGGTTGCTCGCCACCCTGTGGACCACGGCCGCCGATCCGCCGCGGATCGTGCTGGCGGCCCCCACCGGCAAAGCTGCGGCCAGGCTCGCCGAGGCGATCCGTGAGGTCGCAGGAGGCCTGCCCCTCGACGAGCAGATCATCGCTTCGCTCCAACGTCTACCTGCGACGACCCTGCACCGGCTCCTCGGCTGGCAACCGCGCAGCCCGACCCGCTTCCGTCACGATGCTCGCCACCCCCTGCCCTACGACGTGGTGATCGTCGACGAGGCCTCGATGGCCTCGCTGCCCTTGATGTCGAAACTCGCAGATGCCTTGGCGCCGGGCACGCGCCTGGTGCTCGTCGGAGACCGTGATCAGTTGGCGTCGGTCGATGCTGGTGCGGTGCTGAGCGACGTGTGTGGGCCGCGCGGCAACGGAGCCCTGAGCACGTCGACCGGCACGGCGGCTCCCGGACTGGCCGAGAGCATCGTCACCCTGACCCGGTTCCATCGGTTCGGCCCGGACAGCGGGATCGGTGCCGTCGCCCGTGCGATCGGACGGCTGGAAGTGCCGGCGCCCCCTCAGGACGCCACCTCCGCTTCCGACGACGCGGACGCCTCGACCGCGTCCGGGGATGCGGTGTCCGAGGTGCTCGAACTGCTCCGTGGCGAACGGACCGAGCCAGGCGGACCCGATCGGTACGACGATGTGGCCTTGGTCGACCCACCCGAGCCGCACCGGGGCTCGGTCCTCCCGGCCGCCGTGCTCGACGAGGTGGTCACGGCGTACGCCGCCGCGGTGCGGGCCGCACTGGCCGACGCCCCGGTCGCCGAGGTGCTGCAGGCCTTCGACCGGATCCGCGTCCTCGCCGCCCTACGTCGAGGGCCGGACGGCGTCGACGCGTTGACGCCGCTGATCGGCCGCCACCTCGCCGCTGCGGTGCCCGACTATCACCACGCCCAACCCTTCCCCGTCGGCCAACCCGTGCTGGTGACCCGCAACGACCATGCGAGCCGGCTCTACAACGGTGATGTCGGCGTCGTGATGCGTGACCCGGAGGACCCGACCCGCCGCCGCGTGGCGTTCCTGACCGCTGATGGTCAGGTGCGGTTCATCGCTCCGGGACGCCTGCCCGACAGCGAACCGGTCTTCGCGATGTCGATCCACAAGAGCCAGGGGTCGCAGTTCGAGCGCGTCGTGCTGGTGCTGCCGCGTCGGGACTCGCCGTTACTCAACCGCCAACTGGTCTACACCGGTGTCACCCGTGCGGCGCGTCAGGTGACGGTCGTGGCCAACGAACCGATCCTGCGGTCCGCCCTCGGCCGCCAGGTCCAGCGTGCCTCCGGGTTGGCCGAACGGCTGTGGAGCGCCGGCCCCGCGACGAAGGAGCGATGATGGACCCCGTGCCGCCCCAGGATCCCCTGCCACCCGAGGACCCCGTCGACCAGATCCGTCGGTTGCTCGTCCGAGCCGATGACGTGCGCAAGGCCGCTCCGGAGCGCGCGCAACCCGAGCTCGCGTGGGAGCAGGCGGCCGAACTGCTCGATGAGGCTCGGGCTTGGCTCGAGGATATCGACGACGTCGAGGTGCGACGCTCCCAGGCTGCGGCGATCACACGCCGCGCCGCCGACCTTGACCTCGACGCGTTGGCCCCGATGCTGGAACCCTCACCCGACGTGGCCAGGGCACCGACCCAGGTCGAAGATCCCGATCGGGTACCACCCGGGCAGCGCCTCACCCCCGGCTGGCCCGTACTGCACGTCGGCACCGTTCCCGACCTCGCTCCCGAGGAGGTCCGGGTGATCGTCACCGGCCGGGTCCGTGAACGTCAGGTCCTGTCCCTCGCGCAACTCCAGGCTCTCCCGACCACCACGGTGGTGCGGGACCTGCACTGTGTGACCCGCTGGACCCGGCTGGACAACACCTGGACCGGTGTCGCCGTGCACGAGGTCCTCGATCTCGCCGGGGTCGCGCCGGAGGTGACCCACGCCGTCATCAGCGGCCACCCGGCCTACAGCACGAACCTCGACCTCGAGGTCCTCGGTGCGTCTGACGTGCTCCTGGCGTGGCAGCACGACGGTGCTCCGTTGCCTCCGGTGCACGGTGGGCCGTTGCGCCTGGTCGTGCCCTCGCGCTACGGGTGGAAGAGCGTGAAGTGGGTGACCGAGATCCGGCTGCTGGATCGTGACGTCCCCGGGTACTGGGAGGAACGCGGGTACCACGACGTCGCCGATCCCTGGCAGGAGCAGCGCTTCCGCGACGGGGAGTAGGGGGAGCGTCTCGGGTGACTCATGTGTTCGCGGAAGGTGCCGATGATGAGGGAACACGATCCAGCGGATCTACAGGGGCGCAACATGCGGCTACGAGCTTCGGCGGTTGTTGGCCTTCTTCTCCTCGGCACGGCATGCAGCACAGATACGCAACCAGCGACAACCGCCGATGAGGCGGTTGTCTCCGAGGATGTCGCTGCCGCGCAGGAAGCCCCGGAGGAAGGCGAGGGGGACGAACAGCCGGGACACGATCCGGTGGAAGCGTGGTTGACCGAGTCAGCCGCAGCGCTCGTCATGCCGGACCTCAACGAACGGCCACAGCACTTCTGGAACAGCATGCACCCAGCCGTGCGCTCAGAGTTCCGCTGGTGTGATACCTCCTGGATCGGTGAGGCCGGCATCGACTGGGCGAACTCGTACGACCTGGACAGCGGGTCCGCCGAAGAGATCGCGCAAGCCTGGACGGGTACGGAGGGACCGCTCAAAGATGCGACGTTCCCCGATGCACGGCTGCTCACCTTCGAACTGCGGGAGGCTGAAGGCGGCGTGACGACCGTTGCGATGCCGTTCGTGGTCGAAGGTTCCCAGGTGTATTGGCTGGCCGACTGTCCGCCCCAACCAGAGCAGGAACCAGAGTCACCAGGCGAGCCCGAGACCCCGGGAACCACTGCGGCGCCCGAGACCTCGACGCCTCCTAGTGCTCAGCCTCCTCCGGCTTCCACTCCACCGGCAACGTCGGACACCGGCAGCATCACGGTGAGCGGAGACCTCCGGGTCGACGCCTCCTTCGGTGGGTCCATGCGCCAGCATGCCAGCGACAGCTGTGATGGCTGGGGGGAACGCAGCTATCAGCTTCAGGTACTTGACGGCGCGGGGACCATCGTCGCTATCGGCACGATCAGCGGCGGTTCGTTCTCGCGCGAGGTCTACGACTTCGGCATCGTCATACGTTGCGATTTCACCTACACCGTGACGGTCCAACAGGCGCAGGTGTACGCGTTCGTGGTGACCCAACGGTCGGATGATCGCCAGCTCGAGCGTCGCGTCCTCAGTCATGCGGACCTGACGTCACGAGGCGCTCCGAGCTTCTTCATCCAGAACAGCTACTTCGTGTAGAGCCGTGGTGCGCTCGTGCACGGGTAGGCGCCGCCGGCCCGGTCCCCGCAGGAGGATGCGTCTACGGGGAGCGTGTCGGTTGTCCCCGTGCCTCTGCTGGGCCGCCTCAGACCCCGACGGTCGAGTCTTCTTCGTCGTCGGCCGGGATGACGTCGTCGATCTCGTGCTCGGAGATGCCGACGATCGAAGCACCGCAGTTGGACCTCATCTCCGTGATGATCCGTGGTAGCGGAAGCTTCGCGGTTCTCCATGACCGCCGGCGGCCCGGTGCCCGTGAGCACGGCCCGTGTCTCATGCTCGTCCACGGCACCCTCGCCGACCAGGCGCGCTGGCGGGTCATGCTGCCCTACCTCGAG
Organism: Nitriliruptoraceae bacterium; assembly: GCA_007120565.1. Classification (GTDB taxonomy): domain Bacteria; phylum Actinomycetota; class Nitriliruptoria; order Nitriliruptorales; family Nitriliruptoraceae; genus CSSed11-175R1. Next base: position 3,997 of record SKNK01000182.1, read on the forward strand.
CCGCGTTTCACCGTCCAGGAGGACGGGCGCGTCGAGGCCCCGACCGAACGACCGTGCCCCATCGTCGGATGGACATCGGTCATCCGTCGTTCCCTGGATTGCAGGGA
>SKNK01000240.1 GCA_007120565.1 Nitriliruptoraceae bacterium
TGCTGCTGTCCGAGCAGGAGTACGTCGACGAGTACGCGGCCAAGGTCAAGTCCGGCGACGTCGACCTCAGCGCGGAACTCGAAGCACCGCCGGAAGATGCTGACGCGACCTCGGAGGACGAAGCTCAGCCCTCATCGTCGGGTGATGCCTACGGCGACCGCGATGTCGACCGCGATGTCGACGCGTCCGGCCGGCGCGAAGCTTCCTAGACGTAGCGGCGTCCGTGGCGCGGGCCCCGACGAGGTCGTTGGTGGATCAGGGCTCGGTATCGCCGTCGGGCTCGAGTTCGAGGGCAGCCGAGTTGATGCAGTACCGCAGCCCGGTCGGTTGATCCGGCGCGTCGTCGAACACGTGCCCGAGGTGGCCTCCGCAGGTGCGGCACACGACCTCGACGCGCCGCATCCCGAGGGAGGTGTCCTCGTGGTGCTCGACCACCTCGTCGTCATCCGGGGCGTAGAAGCTCGGCCAGCCGCAGTGGGCGTCGAACTTCGTGTCGGAGCGGAACAGTTCCGTGCCACAACCGGCGCAGCGGTAGACGCCGTCGGTCGTGGTGTCCCAGTAGGCGCCGGTGAACGGGGCTTCCGTGCCCTGTTGACGCAGCACCTGGAACTGTTCGGATGTGAGCCGCTCACGCCACTGGTCGTCGGTGAGCGACAGCTTCGACTCGTCCACGTTCTGCTCCGGGTCGAGGGGCGCTCCCAAGGGTAGGCGTTGCGAAGCGACCCGTTGACCGGCCCACACCGGGGGGCAGCGCCGGCAGGTCGGTCACACGGAACTGGCCGCGGTGAGCGATGCCGCGGGGTCGGGTGCCAGCGCCAGGTCGTGTCCGAGCAGGAGCACTCGTCCGAGTTGCGCCACGAGATCGCGGGGCTGGGTCAACTCGAACAGTTCCGTGCGCTGTTCGAGCGCGCCGACGAGGATCGCCGCCGCCGGACCGATCTCCGCCGCATCCGAGAGGCCTTCTCCGTCCACCTCGAGCGGTGGATGCAGGACCAGATCGGTGCCCGTGCCTTCGAACGGATGCACGCTGGTGGCCAGCCGGCACGGTCCGTCGTGGGCGTCCGCGAGGGCGATGACGATGGCGCGTTGACGTAGGTCGCCCTCCTCGCAAACGGGAACGATGGGATCGTCCAGGGACCAGATCCGTCCCGTGCCCCCGAAGGCGAGCCGGTCCGCGCCGAGGGGGACCAGTAGCGACAGGACCTCGACCAGCGCCTGCCCCACGTCACCGGTCTCGAACGGCCGGAGCCCGACGATGGCTACCGGGTCGTCTCCGCGGAACGCCACGATCGTCGGGATCGGATCGTGCTCGCGGATCAGGTCGTCAGCGGCGAGGGCGACCAGGGTCGATACGGCGTCGCCCCAGCTCAGCGCGTTGGGGTCGAGCGGGAAGGGCGATGGCGACGATCGGGGCTCCTCGGGTGACAGGGTGTGATCGTCATCGGACGGGCGGCGGGGGTTACGTGACATGGCTGCGAGCTCCTCGGCGAGCACGGTCGGCGCGCCACCACCAACGATGCCCTGGCCGAGCCGGCCTGCGACGGTCGATCTCGGCGCTGTGGATATCGCCGTGACCGTCGATCCGAGCGCCCAGCAGGACCGGTCCAGGATCAGTCCTCGACGACGTGTGCCCAGCCCTTGGAACGATCGACGGCCGCGTTCCAACCCTTGAGTAGCCGCCGCTGCTCATCACGCGACATGCTGGGATCGAACCGCTGGTCGAGCTCCCAGACGTCGGTCAACTCGTCGGTCGAGGACCACACCTCCGCGCCCAACCCCGCCAGCAACGCGGCGCCGAGCACCGTGGTCTCGGTGTTGCGGGGACGTAGCACCGGCACGCCCAAGAGATCCGCCTGGAACCGGCAGAGCAGGTCGTTCGCGGAGGCGCCGCCGTCGACGCGGAGCTCCTGGAGGTCCTGGCTCGACTCGCGCTCCATCAGCTGCGCGACCTCGGTGACCTGGTAGGCCATCGCCTCGAGTGCCGCTCTGGCGAGATGACGGCGATCGGTACCGCGGGTCATGCCGACCAAGGTCGCCCTGGCGTACTGGTCCCAGTGCGGGGCGCCGAGTCCGGCGAAGGCCGGGACGAGGTAGACGCCGTCGTTGCCGTCGGCCACCTCGGCAGCCAGTGCCTCGGTCTCCTCCGCCGAGTCGATCACGCCGAGCTGGTCACGGAGCCACTGCACGCTGGCTCCCGTGACGAAGATGGATCCCTCGAGGGCGTAGGTCGGGGTGCCGTCGAGTTGCCAGGCCACGGAGGTCAGCAGGCCATGGTCCGAGTCGACCGCGTCGCTACCGGTGTTGAGCAGCAGGAACGACCCGGTCCCGTAGGTGTTCTTCGAGGTCCCCGCGGCCCACGCGCCCTGGCCGAACAGAGCCGCCTGCTGGTCGCCCGCGATGCCGGTGATCGGCGCCTCGATGCCGAGGAAGACCTCCGGGTCGCTGATCCCGAACCGGCCGGCCGAGTCCCGGACCTCGGGGAGCAGGGCCGCGGGGACGTTGAGCAACTCGAGCATCGCGTCGCTCCACGCTCCCGCCCGTACGTCGTAGAGCATGGTCCGTGAGGCGTTCGATGGTTCGGTGACGTGCTCGCGTCCGGCCGTCATACGGGTCACGAGCCAGGTGTCGATCGTCCCGAACGCCAGGTCGCCGGCCACGGCTCGGTCGCGGATCCCCTCGACCTCGTCCAGGAGCCAGGCGAGCTTGGTGCCCGAGAAGTAGGCGTCGACCACCAACCCGGTCACCTGACGGATCTGTGGCGCGTGGCCGCTCTGCTTCAACCGGTCACAACGGCCGGACGTACGCCGATCCTGCCACACGATCGCGTTGTGCACGGGGCGCAGGTCGGCGCGATCCCAGATGACCGTGGTCTCACGCTGGTTGGTGATGCCGATGCAGGTGACCTCGTCGGGCCGGGTGCCACTGTCCTGCAAGGCTCCCTCGACCGCGTCGAGCGTCGCGGACCAGATCTCCTCGGCATCGTGCTCCACCCATCCCGGTCGGGGGAAGTGCTGGGTGAACTCCCGGTAGCCGCTCCCGATCATCGCGCCGGTGCCGTCCATCACGAACCCACGGACACCGGTGGTGCCCTCGTCGATCGACACGATGCGCACCGTCATGTCCGGTCCTCTCTACCAAGGCCAGCAACGTCGAGGTAGCACCCTACTGAAGCCGACGCGGTGCTCCGAGGTGACGCGGGCTGTGGACCGGCGGCATGTCTGCCTCATCTCGGCAACTTCGCACAGCGCCTGCGACCTGCAACCCTGTGTCGCGCGTGCACCCGGACCCTGCCTCCCGAGTGCCGCCTCGCCATCACCGCACGGCACCGCGCCACACCCTGGAGCTCACGACGTGATGATCGACCTGCGCAGCGACACCGTGACACGACCGACCACCGGGATGCGTGCCGCCATGGCCGATGCCGAGGTCGGCGACGACGTCTACGGCGAGGATCCAACGGTCCTGCGACTCGAGGAGGAGGTGGCGGCGCGTTTCGGACGAGACGGGGCCATGTTCACCCCGTCGGGCATCATGGCCACCCAGACGCTGTTGGCCACGCTGTGTCCCCGTGGGACCGAGGTGATCTGCGAGTCCGACGCGCACGTCGTCGCCTACGAGGTCGGTGCGGCAGCGATCCTCGCCGGCGTGCAGTTCCGCACCGTCGACGGTGAATCCGGCCGCCTCGATGTCGACCGGGTCGGCCGCGCCTTGCGCCCGACCAGCTTCCCCTACACCCACCTCGGGGCGATCTCGGTCGAGGAGACCACCAACCGGGGCGGAGGTGCCTTCCACGGCGTCGATCAGCTCCGTGACCTGCGACGTGTCGCCGACGAACGGGGTGTGCCGCTCCACGGCGACGGCGCGCGTATCTTCAACGCCATCGTCGCCGGAGGTGGGACCGAAGCCGCCTACGGCCAGGTGTTCTCCGCTTTCAGCTTCTGCCTCTCCAAGGGCCTCGGCGCTCCGATCGGATCGGTTGTGGTCGGCGACGCCGAGGTGGTCGACGAGGCCCGGGTGTGGCGGCGCCGGCTGGGTGGCGCGATGCGCCAGGTCGGGATCCTGGCGGCCGCGGGCCGCTACGCGTTGGAACA
>SKNK01000125.1 GCA_007120565.1 Nitriliruptoraceae bacterium
CGCTCGTTGACCACCGGCAGAGCTCCCGGCTGTCCGGTGCACACCTCACACACGTTGGTGTTGGGCTCGTCGCCGAACGTCGTCGCGCACCCGCACCACATCTTCGTACGGGTCGTGAGCTCGACGTGGACCTCCAGTCCGACAACCAGCTCCCACCCTTCCTGGAGCGCCATCACTGCGCCACCTCCACGGCTCGTGCTCCTGCAGGCATCGGCGTGAACCCGAGGTCCTGCTCGAAGGCCCAGGCCGCCCGGTACATCAGGTCGTCGCGCAGCAGGGGGGCCATGATCTGCAGGCCCACCGGCAGCGCGCTGTCCGGAGCATCCGGTGCGGCGGCCAGCCCGGCCGGAAGCGACAACGCGGGGTTGCCCGCGAGCGAGGCTGGCACCGTCGCCACATCGTTGAGGTACATCGCGATCGGGTCGGCGGTCTTGGTCCCCAACCCGAAGGCCACCGACGGCGAGGTGGGACTGACGAGCACGTCGGCCTGCTCGAAAGCCGCCGCGAAGTCCCGGGCGATCAGGGTGCGGACCTTGCTCGCCTGCAGGTAGTAGGCGTCGAAGTAGCCCGACGACAGCGCGTGGGTACCGATCATGATGCGGCGCTTGACCTCGGGGCCGAACCCGGCAGAGCGGGTCGCCGCGTTCATCTCCTCGGCGGTCGCGGCGTCGACCCGCTGGCCGTAGCGCACGCCATCGAACCGGGCGAGGTTGGACGAGCACTCGGAGGGCGCGATGAGGTAGTAGGCCGGCAACCCGTAGGGCGCGTGGGGCAGGGAGACCTCGACGATCTCGGCCCCGAGGGACTCGTAGCGGGCCAACGCGGCCTGGAAGGTCTCGGCGACGCCCGGCTCGTAGCCCTCTCCCTGCAGTTCGGTCACCACGCCGATCCTGAGCCCCTCGACCCCGTCCCTCAGGGTGGCCAACAGGTCCGGTGGGCTCTCGGACACCGAGGTGGAGTCGCGCGGATCGTGGTGCTGGATCACCGTCTGGAGCATCGCGGCATCCTCGACGGTGCGGGCGAACGGGCCCGCCTGGTCCAGCGAGGACGCGAAGGCGACCAGCCCGCGCCGCGACACCGTGCCGTAGGTCGGTTTGGCCCCGACCAGCCCGGTGAGTGCGGCAGGCTGACGGATCGAGCCACCCGTGTCGGTCCCGATCGACAACGGCGCCTGCAGGGCGGCGACGGCGGCAGCAGATCCGCCCGACGAACCACCCGGTACGCGATCGAGGTCCCAGGGGTTGCGGGTATCGCCGTACGCCGAGTTCTCGGTGGACGAGCCCATGGCGAACTCGTCCATGTTGGTCTTGCCGAGCACGACGACGTCGGCGTCGTGGAGGAGTTCGGTGACGGTCGCGTCGTACGGAGGGACCCAGCCCTCGAGCATCTTCGACCCGCAGGTCGTCGGCGCGCCCCGCATGGTGATGACGTCCTTCAGGGCGAGCGGTACGCCGGCGAGCGGACCCAGCTTCTGACCCGCCGCGCGACGGCGGTCGATGTCGTCGGCGTGGGCTCGCGCTGCCTCTGCCCTGACCTGGAGGAAGGCGTGGATCTGGTCGTCGCTCCGTTGGTCAGCCGGCTCGGCAGGCCAGAGGTCGCCATCGGCGACGACCCCGTCGGTCGCCACGATCCGATCGAGGTGGGCGTCGACGGCTTCGCGTGCCGATACCTCGCCCGCGGTGAGCCTGGCGGCGAGTTGCGCGGCCGTCAGGCCGATCAGTTCCGAGGTCATCAGCCCTCCTCCGCGACGATCCGGGGCACGGCGAAGCGGTCCTGCTCCACCGCAGGTGCGCCGGCGAGGATGTCCTCGCGCCGCAGCGACGGCCGCGGTTCATCCGGACGGGTCACGTCCTTCAACGCGAACGGATGCACGGTCGGAGGGACCTCGTCGGCAGCCACCTCGCCGACCTGCTCGGCATAGCCGAGGATCTCGGACAACTGCGGCGCGAGATCCGCTACCTCGTCGTCGCTCAACGCGAGACGCGCGAGACGCGCAACGTGGCGCACCTCGTCAGGGGAAAGGGACATGTCGGGCTCCTCCGTGGCTTCGACGCGCAGCCTAATGGCCACGCCAGACCACTCGGTCTGCGGGGACGGCGAGCTAGTCCCCGTCCCCGTCCACGACCGTGATACTCACCACCGCGTCACGGTGGCGGGTCGGCCACAGGTAGCTGCGCACGGACACCCACCGACCGTCGCGGTGCATGGCCCGCCCCTGGAAGCCCGTCGCCGCGCCGCTCAGCGCGTGTTCGACCGCCGCTTCCCATCGGCCCAGGTCGTCTGGGTGGACGAACTCGCGGGTCGACGCGCCCTCGAACTCCGCAGGGCCACGTTCGTAGAGGCCCTCGGCACCGCGCGTCGCGGCCCACAGCACGGTGAGGTCCGGCGCCGTCAGCGACAGCAACGCGTCGGGACGGTCCTCGAGCACCGCACGCAGGCGCACCATGGCGCTGTCGGTGAGTAGCCCGTCGAGTTGGCCCGACACGTCTCGTCCCTCCCCGGGATCGATGGCTGTGCATCCGACGTGGCACGACGTTGCGGTCGCAACCATAGAGCAGACCCTGCCCCACCTCCGCGCCGGGGAGCCCTTTCGGTCGGTGAACGCCCGGACAGTGAAATCTGCGTGAAGACCTCCAACCTGTTAAGGTCATAGTGACCACAACAGGTTGGGCGACGGCGGTATCCCCGCTGACCGCCACCGACGACCGGAGCGGCCATGGCCTCCACGGCGCTGTTCACCGACCACTACGAGCTGACCATGCTCGATGCCGCCCTGCGGGACGGCACCGGTCGGCGCCCCTGCGCCTTCGAGATGTTCGCGCGCAGCCTGCCGGACGGGCGGCGCTACGGCGTCGTGGCTGGCACGCAGCGCTGGCTCGATGCGCTCCGGGAGTTCCGCTTCGGGACCTCGGAGCTCGATCTGTTGGACGACCACAACGTCGTCTCTGCCGAGACGTTGCGCTGGCTGGCCGACTACCGGTTCACCGGTGATGTGGACGGCTACCGAGAAGGCGAGCTGTACTTCGCCAACTCGCCGGTCCTGACGGTCCGCGGAACCTTCGCCGAGGCCGTGCTGCTGGAGTCGCTGACGTTGTCGATCTTCAACCACGACAGCGCGATCGCGTCGGCAGCCGCGCGGATGGTCCAGGCAGCCGGCGACCGAACGTTGCTCGAGTTCGGCTCTCGGCGCACCCACGAGGAAGCCGCGGTCGCGGCAGCTCGTGCGGCCGTCCTGGTTGGCTTCACCGGCACCAGCAACCTCGAGGCTGGGCGTCGCTACGACGTTCCGACCCTGGGAACCTCGGCGCATGCGTTCACGCTGGTGCACGACGACGAGGCCACCGCCTTCGACGCCCAGGTGGCGTCGCTCGGCCGGAGCACCACCCTGCTGGTGGACACGTTCGATATCGCCGAGGGGGTCAAGCGCGCGATCGATGCCGCCGGCGACGAACTCGGGGGCATCCGGATCGACTCCGGGGATCTCGGTGCCGAAGCTCGTGAGGCACGCCAACAACTGGATGCCGCCGGGCTGACCGAGACCAACATCGTCGTGTCCGGCGACCTCGATGAGTATCGCATCGCCGACCTCGCCGGAGACCCCATCGACGGCTACGGCGTCGGCACCTCCGTGGTCACCGGGTCCGGCGCACCAGCTGCCGGCTTCGTCTACAAGCTGGTCGCCCGTGCGACGACTCCCGGCGGGCAACTCGAACCCGTCGCGAAGGCTGGCGGGGACAAGGCGACCCTCGGCGGCTGTAAGACGGCCCACCGCCGGCTGGTCGGTGGGCGGGCGCTCGAGGAGGTCCTGCGCCCCTGGGGGTGGGAAGGCGACCACGACGGCCGGGCGCTCCAGGCGCCGCTGGTCCGTGACGGTGAGCCGGTCGACTCCTCCACCTGGCGCGAGGCCCGGGACCACCACCAGGCCGTGATCCGCGAACTCTCCAACGAGGTCCGCGGGCCCCTCCCGGGCGACCCCGCGATCCCGACGATCGTCCACCTCCCCGACGACCCGGGGCCCAGCCAGCACCACCCCGGAACCACCTCGACGACTCCCGCTCCACAGGAGGTCACGAGATGACGAACGACAC
>SKNK01000425.1 GCA_007120565.1 Nitriliruptoraceae bacterium
GCCGGCGGCTCCATCGGCTCGGAGATCGCCCGGCAGGTCGCCACCTTCGGACCCCAACGACTCATCCTGCTCGATCACGATGAGACGCACCTCCACGACACGGTCGCACAGCTCGAGGGCAACGTCGTCTCGGTGCTCGCGGACATCCGTGACCACGGGGCGCTGCTCCACATCTTCCGATCGGAGCGACCCTCGGTCGTCTTCCACGCGGCAGCGCACAAACACGTCCCGATCCTCGAAGCGCATCCCATCGAGGCCGTCCGAACCAACGTGCTGGGGACGGAGAACGTGCTCGACGCAGCCGCCCAGATCGGCGTCGAGCGATTCGTCGCCATCTCCACCGACAAGGCGGTCAACCCCTCGAGCGTGATGGGCGCGAGCAAACGCATCAGCGAGGCCCTCACGCTGGCCTACAGCCCACCGGGAGCCCGCTACACCGCGGTCCGGTTCGGCAACGTCCTCGGGAGCCGTGGCTCGGTGGTCCCGACCTTCCTGCGACAGATCCAGGCTGGCGGGCCGGTGACCGTCACCCACCCGGAGATGACCCGCTACTTCATGAGCTGTCGCGAGGCGGTGCAGCTCGTGCTCCAGGCGTCGGTGCTCACCGACGGTGGCGAGGTCTTCGTGCTCGATATGGGGGAACCGGTCAGGATCGTCGAACTCGCCGAACGGCTCATCCTCCTCGCCGGGCGCACGCCCGGCCATGACGTCGACATCGAGTTCGTCGGGACCCGGCCGGGCGAGAAGCTCGAGGAGGAGCTCGTCGGGGGGACCGAGGACCAACACCCGACGGCACACCCGAAGGTCCAGCTGGTCCGGACCGAGATGATCGACCGCACGATGCTCGATCAGGGGATCGCGCTCCTGCGGGTGCTCGGCGAACAGCAGGACAGCAAGGCCAGCGCCGAGGTGTTACGTGACCTCGCGAGACCGACCCCGCGACAGGTGCTCACGCTGTCCGCCGAGAAGCCACGGGTCGCGTCCGATGCCCAGGAGCAGCCAGCGTGACCGGGGAACTGGCACGACCTCACGACCAGCGCCGGCCCGAGCCCATCGATCGCCCCCTGCGTGTGGCGTTCCTGGCCAACAGCCTGGCGGTGGGAGGTGCCGAGACGCAGCTGGCTCGTGCGGCCATGGGGTTGGCGTCGCGCGGGCACCTGGTCACCGTGGCCGCCATGCTCGACTGGCCGGGCCACCAACCAGCACTACGCCGAGCCGGTGTCGAGGTGATCCAGCTCCCCGTCCGCCCCCCGGCGCGCGCGCTGCGAGCCATCGGTGCCACCACCCGCCTGCTGCGTCGAACGGCACCGGACGTCGTCGTCAGCTTCGACTTCCAGGCGAACCTCCTCGGCCGCTTCGCCGGACACCTCGCCGGGGTGCCCGTGATCGTGTCGTCGATCCGCTCCGATCGGTTCGGAGGTCGGATGCGCGAACGGTGGATCGGCGCCACCGACCGGCTCGCGACCGCCACGACGACGAACTCCGACGTCGTCGCGGGCGACCTCGTCGAGCGCGGCCTGGTCGCACCCGACCGGATCGCCGTGATCCCCAACGCCGTCGATCTCGATGCGCTGCAACGGTCGGCGTCGGTGCGCGCGGAGGTGCGGCGAGAACTGGGTGTGGATGACCGCACGTTCCTCTGGCTCGCGGTCGGACACCTCGTCGAGCGCAAGGACCATCCGACGCTCCTGCGCGCTATCGCGACCTTGGAGCCGTTGCTCGAGCGGTTCGAGATCGTGCTCGCGGGCGGCGGCGACCTGTGCGACCTCGAGGGAGATCTCCCACCGATCGGGACCCTGCGAACGGTTCGAGGGCTGGGCTGGCGCGACGACGTCCCGGAGCTCATGGCGGCGGCCGACGCCTTGGTGTCCTCATCCCGGTGGGAGGGCACGCCGAACGCGATCCTCGAAGCCGCAGCCACGGGGCTGCCCATCGTGGCCACCCGCGCTGGCGGGACCGCCGAGGTGGTCCGCGACGGTGTCAGTGCGGAACTGGTCGACGTGGGCGATGACGCCGCGCTCGCCGCGGCGATGGCCCGGATCATGGCACGCAGTGCCGACGAGCGCGCTTCGATGGGCGCAGCTGGGCGAACGCACGTGGAACGACGGTTCGCGGCCGCTCAGGTCGTCGGCGAGTGGGAAACCCTGCTCCGGCGGCTCGTCGACACCGCTGCGGTACCTCGATGAGCGGCGACCGCAGCCTCTCACGGCGGGCTTCCGGTGGCTTCGCCGCGCTCGCCTTCGGGCAGGGCGGTCAGGTCATCGTGCAGGTGGTGACGTTCCCGATCCTGGCGCGGCTGATCGCCCCGGACGGCTTCGGCCTCCTGGCCGCCGCCCTGGTCGTGGTCAACATCGCCAGCCTACTCGCCTCTCTGGGGCTCGGTACGGCGCTGGTGCAGCAACGGGAGCTGCGCGTCACCCACATCCGAGCGGCCTTCACCCTCCAGCTCGCTGCCGCGATCGTGGTGTTCGGGGCGGTGATCGCCGCGGCGCCGTGGTTCGCCGACCTGCTCCGGATGCCGGAGCTCACCGGCGTCCTGCGCGTGATGGGGGCGGCATCGTTCGTCCGGGCGTTGACCCTGGGCGATGCGCTGCTGCGTCGGCGCTTGGAGTTCCGGCCGCTCGCCGCGATCGAGCTCACGGCCTACGCGATCGGGCACGGCGTGGTCACCGTCGGGCTCGGTCTCGCCGGCTACGGCGTCTGGGCCCTGGTGCTCGGCCATCTGGCGGCCGCGGCGCTCAGCACCGGCTTGCTGTGGATCGTCGCACCCCACCCCGCCGGCCCGTACCTGGGTCACCGGGAACGGCGCGACCTGCTGGGCACCGGCATCGGGTTCACCCTGTCGCAGGCCGGGTACCAGATCGCCCACCAAGCGGACGACCTGATCGTCGGGCGGTTCCTCGGGGCCTACTCGCTCGGGTTGTACGAGCGTGCCTACCGACTGATGCGGCTGCCGGCTTCCGCGATCGGGCACATCCTCGGGCAGGTGCTGTACCCGGCCATGGCCAGCGTCCAGGACCAGCGCGACCGGCTCCGGGGCATGTTCGCCATCTGCACCTCCGCACTCGCCGCGGTGACGGTGCCTGCGACGGCGGTCGTCCTCGTGGTCGCTCACGAACTCGTCCTGGTCGTGCTCGGCCCGGACTGGCTCGAACTGCGACCGGTGCTCAACGTGATCCTGTTCGGTATGTACCTGAAGGCGAGCGAGTCGATCACCGACAGCACGATCGTGGCCACTGGTGCCGTCTACCGCCTCGCAACCCGTCGGTGGCTGTACGCCGGTGCGGTGATCCTCGGCGCGTCGATCGGGCAGCGGTGGGGCCTTGCCGGGGTCGCGTTCGGCGCGCTCGCGGCCATGGTGGTCAACACGCTGCTCCTGGTCCGCCTGAGCCTGCACAACGTGGCGATGAGCTGGAGCGCCTTCCTCCGGCTCCACGCACCGGCCGCGTTCATCACCGCCCTGGTCCTGGTGTTCGTCTCGCCGACCGCGACGGCGCTCCGCCAGATCGGTGCCCCCGCCGCGGCCGTGCTCCTCGCCGCCGCGATCGTCGCGGCGGTCGCCGTGCTCGTGGCGAGCCGCACCGCCCACCTCGTTGGATGGACCGGGCTCAGCACGCTGCTCGACCAACTGGAACTGCTGGCCCCGGATCCACGGCTCCAGCGGCTCGCCGGACTGCTCCGATCCGCTGCGCACCGGCCGCAGCTGGACCCCGATCCCGAGGCGGCAGACCGATGACCTTCTCCCTGCAAGACCTGACGTCACCGACCGTCAGGTCATCCCGACCCCTGGTGCTGTTCCTGCCGGACCTCTCCGGCGGTGGGGGGGAACGGATCACCCTGACGTTGGGGCAGGAGCTCGCCGAACGCGGGCTCGAGGTCGACCTGGTCGTCGGCCGTGCGAGCGGTCCCCTGCTGCACGAGGTCCCGGCGCGGCTCAACCTCGTGGATCTCGACCGGCCGCACCTCCGCGCTGCCCTGCCCGATCTCGCCCGGTACCTCCGCGTGAGGCGCCCGCAATGGATCATGCCGACCGTCGACCACGCGAACGTCCTCGGGTCGCTCGCCGCCCGTCTCAGCCGGTCCGACA
>SKNK01000207.1 GCA_007120565.1 Nitriliruptoraceae bacterium
CCAGCGTCTGGACCCGGCCGTCGGAGAAGCGTGCCAAGGCCTGTTCACGTTGCCGCTGGCTGCGGTTGCCGTGGATCGCTGCGGTCTCGACACCGTCCTGCCGCAGCTGCTTGGCGAGGCGGTCGGCGCCATGCTTCGTCCGCGTGAAGACGATCGCGGGGCCAAGGTCACGCAGGATCTTGGCGGTGAGCTTCCGACGCTCGGTGCGCTCCGCCGGCCAGAACACGTGGCGGACGTCGCCACGCGCTTCCTCGGGGGATTCGAAGATGTGCCGCGCGGGGTCACGCTGGTAGTGGCGGATCAGCACGTCGACGTCGCCGTCGAGGGTCGCACTGAACAGCAGGGTCTGGCGGTCCTTCCTGGTCTGGTCGAGGAGGGGCTTGACGACCGGGAGGAAGCCCATGTCAGCCATGCGGTCGGCCTCATCGATGACGACGAGGTCGACGTCGGCCAGGGAGATCGCCCGACGGTCGATGAGATCCTCGAGGCGGCCCGGCGTTGCGACGGCCACATCGATGCGGCCTCGGAGCCCCTGAAGGTCTCGACGGATGTTGGTGCCCCCGTAGAAGGTGGCGACCTTGCGGCCCGTCACCTGCAGGAGTGGTGCGAGAACCTCCGACACCTGCGAGGCGAGCTCACGGGTCGGGACCAACAGCAGTGCGCGCGGGCGGCCCGGCTGCGCACGACCAACGGTCATCGCAACGGGTAGCCCGAACGCCAAGGTCTTGCCGGAACCGGTCGGCGCCTTGCCACACAGGTCGCGACCGGCCAGGGCATCGACGAGGGTCAGTTCTTGGATCGGGAAGGGCTCGGTGATGCCAAGCTGGGAAAGTCGGTTGGTGAGCTCAGCGGGAACGCCGAGCTCGGAGAAGGTGCTGGACAAGTTCTGAACTCCGATGACCGCCTCGTGGCGGCCGTGGTCATGCGCGCAAGCGGAAGAGCCCGCGAACGCGAGCACGTGGGACCGCGAGGCAGCGAGCATCACGGTCATCGGTGCGTGGTTGAACACGCAACCGGCAGGAAGAGGTGATGCGGCAGGGCCGCGGGCGCTCGATCTGACCGAAGAGATCGCCACGCCGATCGGTCCCGGTGGGACGCGATCAGTGGGCGAGCACGTGTTCCGGGCGGCAGGGCCGCTCCGTAGACGAGACTGTACCACCTGTGGCCACACGAACCCTGGATCCACATCGGGCCGTTCGGCCCGGAGCCGGTTCCTGGTCCTGTTCACTACTCACGTCGCCACGGGAACCGCACGCGAGCCGAAGGTGTCCGCGATCGACGGTCCGTGGTTGACAGGCAAGCCATTACTTGCCTATGGTGTCCGGATGAGCGACGTGTTCAAGGCCCTGGCGGAACCGACCCGCCGCGCGATCCTCGATGAGCTGACCGACCGCGACGATCAGACGCTGTTCGAGCTTTGCACCCGACTCACGATGAAGCACGGGATCAGCTCAACCCGGCAGGCGATCTCGCAACACCTCGAGGTCCTGGAGTCCGCAGGGCTCGTACACAGCCGCCGCGAGGGTCGCACCAAGCGACACTCGCTGGACACCACGCCTCTGCGCGCCATCGGCGAACGATGGCCGATCCGACGACCGGAGACCGAATCGTGAAGATCACCATCGCCAGCGTGTTCGTCGATGACCAGGCCAAGGCCCTGACCTTCTACACCGAGAAACTGGGGTTCGAGAAGCGCAACGACATCCCTCTCGGTGAGCACCGCTGGCTCACCGTCGCGTCGCGCGAACAGCCAGAAGGCCCAGAACTGCTCCTCGAGCCCGACGCCCACCCCGCAGCCAAGGCATTCAAGTCCGCGCTGGTCGAGGATGGGATCCCCACCACCTCCTTCGCGGTCGACGATACGCAAGCGGAGTTCGAACGCCTCTCGCAGCTCGGCGTGCGCTTCGTTCAACAGCCGAACGAGATGGGCGGAGTCACCACCGCAGTGCTCGATGACACCTGCGGGAACCTGATCCAGATAGCGAGCAAGTAGGTACATCACGCCCGGCGACACCGGGGTCGTTCCACCCCGCTGGACGCTCGCGCACCGGCGCGTCGCGGCGTAGGGTTGCCAGACGCGGAACGCAGCAGCCGGCCCGGATGCCCGGCACGGATGGATGGACACCCGATGGCACAGGGAGTGGCACCCGACGAAGCCGTCGACATCACGACGACGACCCCGCGGATCACCGAAGCGCAACTCGAGGGCTATCGGACGGAGCTCACGGGCTACTGCTACCGCATGCTCGGCTCGGCCTTCGACGCCGAGGATGCGGTGCAGGACACCCTGACCAGAGCCTGGCGTGCAGCCGACCGCTTCGAGGGTCGGTCTTCACTGCGGACCTGGCTCTACCGCATCGCCACCAACGTGTGTCTGGACGTGATCGGGGGTAAGCATCGACGCACCCGGCCGATGGATCTCGGGCCGGTGTCGACGGTGGCGACTGCGGAGTTGACGGTCCGTCCCGACGGCACCTGGATCGAGCCCATCGCCGATGGGAAGATCCTGCCTTCGAACGGTGACCCCGCTGAGATCACCGCGATCCGTGACTCGGTTCGGCTGGCCTTCGTGGCCGCCCTCCAGCACCTGCCAGCACGGCAGCGTGCGGTCCTGCTGCTCCGCGACGTGCTGCGGTGGAGGGCAGCCGAGGTGGCAGAACTGCTCGAGACCACGGTGGCGTCGGTGAACAGCGCACTCCAGCGAGCGCGAGCGACGCTCGGCGAACTGCGCCCCGCGGAGACCGAGCCCCTCGACCCGCTGAACGACGAGCAGAAGGTCCTGTTAGACCGCTTCCTCGATGCCTTCGAGCGCTACGACATGGATGCGCTCGCGGCGCTGCTTCATGAAGATGCGACCCAGTCGATGCCGCCCTACGACCTCTGGCTCCAGGGCCGAGACGAGGTGGTTGGCTGGATGCTCGGGCCCGGAGCCGAGTGCGAAGGTTCCCGGCTGCTGCCTACCGCCGCGAACGGCATGCCGGCATTCGGGCAGTATCGACGGTCTCCGGACGGCGGCCACGAGCCCTGGGCATTGCAGATCGTGGAGATCATCGACGGACGGATCACGGGGTTGAACGCCTACCTCGATACGGCACGGTGGTTCCCGATGTTCGGCCTCCCCGATCGTCTCGATCCTGCATGACGGCCGATGCTTGGCCGACGTGGGCGACGGCCCCGATCGAGGTGGTCGCACACGACCCGGGCTGGGCAGAGCTAGCCGCGACCCTTGCGACGGACCTGGACCGTCGGTGCGCTCCGTGGCTTGACGGCGAGGTAGAGCACGTCGGTAGCACGGCGATCCCTGGGCTCCCCGCCAAGCCGATCGTCGACCTCATGGCCCCGGTACGGCACCTAGCCGAGACGCCCGCAGCCGACAGCCCGCTCTCGGTTGCCGGCTGGGAACTGGTCCCTCCTGCGCTCGACGAACGGCCGTGGCGGCGCTTCTACGTGCAGCCCGAGGGAGACCGTCGGGTGGCGCACCTGCATCTCGTCGAACGGGGACATGCCCGCTGGCGCGAGGTCGTTACTTTCCGAGATGCGCTCCTGGTCGACGCCGCTCTGGCAGCCGAGTACGCCGCTATCAAGCGAGAAGCTGCCGTCCGGTTCGGCGAAGATCGCGAGGCCTACACGGCGGCCAAGTCCTCGTTCATCCAACGGGTCGTGGGGACCACGGCCTGAGGCGCTTCCGCGGAAACGCCTAGGCGACAGCGACCAGATCCGGTGCGAGGCGGGCGATCTCCTGCTCGAGCACGGCGATGATCGTGTCGCGATCGATCCCACCGGAGAGGTCGACGTCGTGAGGTTGGAGAGTGTCGAGGCCAGCCACGGCGCCGACCGAAGTCGGGCATTCGCTCCGCTTCATGCCATGCCGGCGTTGTGTCGATCGGCCGGGGTGTCGCTCCACGAGGCGGCCGTTCGATCGTCGGAACCGATGCTGGCCATCGCGCCGCACCTCGATCGTCCACTCTGACTGATGGATGAACCGGTGGTGGAACGAGCATTACGCCGAGGTCCGGGTTATGCCGACCGGGAGGGTGTTGGTGCTGGTGGGGCGCGGGATGGACCTTGTGAGCGCGGC
>SKNK01000183.1 GCA_007120565.1 Nitriliruptoraceae bacterium
CCGTGGCATCGAACTGTTGCTCGGAACCGGGTTGGTGAACCACGTCGTCCCGGAACTGGTCGACCTGCGTGAGTGCCGCGACCCCATCCACCGCCACAAGGACGTCTACCTCCACACGTTGGCCGTGCTCGAGAACACGATGTTGCTGGAGACCGATGGCCCGGACTTCGTGCTGCGGTTCGCCGCGCTGCTCCATGACATCGGCAAACCCGATACCAAGGAGATGCACCCTGACGGGAGCGTGAGCTTCCACCACCACGATGTCGTCGGCGCTCGGATGACCCGGCATCGGATGCGCGAGCTGCGCTTCGACAAGCAGTCGATCAAGGACGTCAGCGAACTGGTGCGGATGCACCTGCGCTTCCACACCTACGAGCAGGGCTGGACCGACGCGGCCGTACGCCGCTACGTCCGCGATGCCGGGCACCTCTACGAGCAGCTCAACGCCCTCACCCGTGCCGACGTCACGACGGGCAACGCGAAGAAGGCCGCCCGGATCCAACGCCGGGTGGACGAGCTCGAGTCGCGGGTCGAACGGCTCCGCGAGCAGGAAGAGCTCGAGTCGATGCGACCCGCGATCGACGGCAACCGCATCATGAGCCACCTCGGCATCCCCCCCGGGCCTCTGGTTGGTGAGGCGTGGAGCCACTTGCTCGAGCAACGGCTGGAGCACGGCGAGATGTCGGAGGACGAGGCCCTCGCCGCGTTGGACCAGTGGTGGGCATCCCGCCAGGGTGAGGTGGAGTGAGCTCCGCGTCCTCGCCGCCTGATCGTCCACGGCGCGTCTCGTGGCGGGACCACCTGGACCAGCCTGTCGAGGTGCCGGCGGTCCCCGGGCCACAGGCGCCGGCGTTCTACGTGCCGATCGGCGAGCTGCAGGGTGCCGAGTACCGCCGCAACGCCTTCGCTGCAGGGACCACGGAGGAACTCGCCGCGCTGCGAGAGATCATCGCTATCGGCCCTGGCACGCGGGTCCTCGACGTCGGCTGCGGTGATGCACGGCACCTGCGGGCCCTGGTGGCCGAGCAGCCGGGTGTCCACGCCGTCGGCATCGATGTCTCGGACGCGCTGGTCGCCGCCGGGCGGCAGGCCGCGGCGACCAGCAACGTCGAGGTAGAGCTTCACACCGGGGATGCACGGAGCTTGACCGCCGTGCTGGGTGACCTCGCCGGCACCTTCGACGTGGTGTGGTCGCTGTGCCAGGGCGCGCTGGGCACCTCGCCGCTCACCGACCCGGACGTGGTCGCCGGTATGGCCGCGGCGGCGCGACCGGGCGGAACGGTCGTGATGACCTTCTTCCACGCGTTGTTCGCGGCTCGGCACGTCGCACCTGGCGATGCGTTCGACACCCTCGATCTGGTCCACCATCAGCTCGCCGAGGTCCGGGGACCCGACCATGCCCGCGAGGAGTTCGATCTCTGGACCGCGAGCTACACGGCGCGCGAGGCGGCCGCGCTAGCCGAGGCCGCAGGGCTGGTGGTGTCCACGGTCCGGGGTGTCGAGCCGGGTGCCTACGGTCGCCGCCGAGACGGCGAGGTCGCGTTGGACGACCCCGAGGTGTTGGTCGTCGCACAGCGGCCCGCCTGAGCGAGTGCTCAGGCGGGCCGCTGGCGGTCGTGTCGCGCTGCCGTGGTGACCGTCGGGGACCGTCACGCTGGATCACAGGGCCAGGGCGCCATCGGCTTGCCGCTCCATCGGCAGCTCGTGGGTCGTCCCGAGCCCGTCGGTCAGCAGCAGCGTCCAGCTGCCGTCGTCGCCGACCGTGAAGCCGTCGACGAAGACGTCCATCGGCAGATCGAGGGCGAAGGACGCGTTGTCGTCGGCCTGGCGGCCGGTGCCGGGTCCGTCGTCCCAGCCGAAGGTCCGCAGGACCGGCTGGTCCGAGGTCGGCTCGGTCCACAGCACGCTGTCCCCGTCCGGCGTCCACCCGAGGACGATCGACGACTCCATCACGTCCTGCGGCTGCAGGTGCTCCGGGATCGCCTCCAGAGCGACCTCGGTGCCTGCCCGAACACGCAGGTGGTGCAGGCGTGCCACCTCACCTCGTGTCGTCGCGACGATCGCGTCGAGTTCGGTCGCTGTGGCTCCGGGCCGGATGGCGATGGCGTGGAAGACGTCCTGGAACGCATCGTCGGCATCCTTCGCCAGCGTCTCGGTGAACACCACCTCGCCGCTCGCGTTGGTGACGGTCAGTTCGCGACCGTCGATCGTGACCTCGATGGTCCCGGTGTCGGTGGCTGCGTCGTTGTCGTCGGTGACGCCCTCCTCGGTGGAGCTCTCCGGTTCGGGGTCGTCAACGGTGGTCTCGTCGCTGGCCTCCTCCTCGGCTTCCGTGTCGCCTTCGGCGTCCGCCGGTGCCTCGTCGACGACGTCGTTCGGTGCGTCCGTGGTGGGTTCGACCTGCTCGCCGCAGGCGGTGATGAGGGCTCCCACGAGCAGCAGGGCGAAGCCGTGCCGGATCAGGGGGAGCCGTCGCGTGGTCCGCATCGTCTGAGCTCCTGTGCTGGGCGCCCCTCTGGCGCCTTCACCCATCCCGACGCTCAGCCCGGCTCCGAGGTTGCCTCCGGGACCCGGGTCAGCGGGCTCAGCACCGCCGGCCAGCGCGTGATGGCGATGCGTCGCACCGCCGTGCGGGGAACCGGCCCCCACCGGCGACCGTCGGTCGATCGCGGGGGGTCGTCTCCTCGTACCTCGACATGGTCGACGGTCACGTCGACGACCCGTTTGATGACCCGGTGTGACGGGTCCTCGGGATCCTCGAGGACGACCACCTGCCCCGAGCGAAGCCATCCCACGCGGGCCGGGATCGTGACCAACCGATCCCCGGGCCACAGGGTCGGCTCCATCGAGGGCCCACGGACCTCGACGAGGCTGCGCCGCAGAGCGAGCGCGACGCCGGCGCAACCGAACAGGACAGCCGGCCACGTCCAGCGACGTCCGAAGAGGTTCACCGCACGTCCTACGTCGTCGATCCGGGGGTCGGTCCCAGGTTGGCGCCGGGGGTCGGTGCCGAGGTCAACCCGGGAGGTGAGGGCCACTCTACGGGGCGTCGCGGGACGGTTCTGTTGCGGGTCGTTCGCAACAGCATCCGGCCAGGTCGCGAGGTCGACGTCGGTGGCTAACCTCGGTCTCGACCGCCCGTCAACACGAGGAGCAACCATGCGTCTGACGTCCATCATCCGTTCGCTCGTCGACATCCCTGTCGTCGATGCGCACTGCGATCTGATGTGCGGGGTCTACAACCCGGCCCAGGCTCGGATCGAAGCCGAGTCCGTGCACGAGATCGCCAAGAAGTACCAGGACTCCGACGACGAGACCTTCCGCGCGCGCTGCGTCATCATCAAGGAGGAGCGCGCCGAGCTCGTCAAGCACCACCTGTCGGTGCTCTGGACCGACTACTTCAAGCCGCCGCATCTCGAGGAGTACCCCGACCTGCACGAGAAGTTCTGGCTCGCGATCAAGGCAGCTGGTGACGCCAAGAAGACCATGGATCCCGCCGCCGGCGAGGATCTGCTCGCCAAGATCGATGAGATCAGCGACATCTTCTGGGCGACCAAGGGTGGCAAGCCCGACTGGATGACCAGCTGACCACGCGGGAGCGTCCGGCCATCGGGGCCGGCGCGCCCCTCGTCCTGCGCCGCGGCCTCCAAGGTCGCGGCGCAACTCGTTGGTCGGCCGGTCAGGCCTCTCGGAGGTAGGTCTCGCTGCGGAACGCGGAGCGGTCCCGGCAGCGGGAGCACTGTCGGCGGTCCGCGGCATCGGAGTCCTGCGGCGTCGCAACACTGCGTCCGCAGTGGCAACGGAATCGGACCCAGGTGTCGGTGCCCGGCACGTCAGACCTCTCGGCGTCGTGCCCACCACCATCGGTGGTGGTCGTACGGCTCGGACGTCGGTGTTCTCCGACGGCCACCGTGCTAGCCATCATCTGCCCCAGTCTTCGCATCGAGGTTCCGGCGACGTTGCGGTCCGGTGACGACCACAACCTCCCCCTTCCTACCATCGGCACGACGTCGCGGGCCTGAAGCTCGACGGAACAGGACCCGGGTCCCTTAG
>SKNK01000144.1 GCA_007120565.1 Nitriliruptoraceae bacterium
CCAGCTGTCCACACCGATCCAGCGGCGCATGCGCGACATCGCCGCAGACGTCATCGACCACGTCGGGCTCGATCACTGCTGCTTCAACGTCGAGTTCTTCTACGACGAGGCAGCCGGCCGCATCTGGCTGCTCGAGGTCAACACCCGCGCCTCGCAGTCCCACTGCGACCTCTTCGCGAAGGTCGACGGAGCTTCCAGCCAACGGGCCATGCTCGACGTCGCCCAGGGCCGCACACCACGCATGCCCTACCGCCGCGGCGACCACCAGGTAGCCGGCATGCTCTACCTGCGCACCGACCAGGAAGGCCTGGTCCGGGCCGTCCCCGACGACGAGGCCATCCGCGCCGTGCAGGACCGCTTTCCGGGTACCCGCATCGACCTCGACGTCGAGGTGGGCACACGCCTCTCCGACCTCAACATCCAGGACTCCTACACTTACGAGCTGGGCAACGTCTCCGTCGGCGCGGATAGCCACGCCCAGCTCGATGAGCGCTTCGACCAGATCGCCAACATGCTGCCCTTCAACATCGAGCGGTGACCATCGGAGGATCCAATGGCTGACGACGAAGCGCTCGCCCACCTCGCGGAACTCTCGCGGCGTCTGGCAGCGGAGGACGATCTTGACGGTCTGCTCCAGCGGATCGTGGATCTTGGCGCTGAGGAGATCGACCGGTGTGACGGGGTGAGCATGATGCTCATCGGCAGGGGTGGAGGGATCTCCACGCCTGCGTTCTCCTCGATCGCGGCTCGCGACAGCGATCTCGCGCAGTTCGCCACGGATGAAGGCCCCTGTCTCGAGGCGATCCGTGAGCACGAGTTGGTCATCATCGACGACCTGCGGGCAGAGGTGCGCTGGCCCGAGTACCGGCAGCGGGCGCTCGAGTTGGGCGTGCGTTCGATGATGGGCGTTCGGCTGTTCGTGAAGGGGGACACGATCGGTGCCCTGGACTTCTACTCGCAGCAACCGCACGCGTTCGACCGTCGCGCGCAGCTCTACGGGCAGGTGTTCGCGTCGCATGCGGCGGTAGCGATGAAGGCCGCGATCACCGAGGCTGGACTTGAGCAGGCGCTCCGCAGCCGCGACCTGATAGGTCAGGCCAAGGGGATCCTGATGGAGCGGCACTCACTCACCGCCCGGGACGCCTTCGAACGGCTCAGCCAGCTCTCGCAGGAACGTAACCGGACTGTGCGCGAACTCGCCGAGGAGTTGGTGCGCGCCGGCGAGCTCTCCGACTAGCGGGTTGGATCTGGCGACCGGCGCGGCAGTCGATCGGGGTGGACGCGACGCGGTCAGTTGGGAAGGTCCCCGGTTGTGGTGACGCTCTCGGCGATCTGTCGCAGCTTGATGTTGCGGTCCTGCGAGGCGGTGCTGAGCCGTTCGAAGGCCTGCTCGGCGGTCAACCCGTGACGTTGCATCAGGATGCCTTTGGCTTGGCCGATCACATCGCGTGTCTGCAGGGCCGCCTCGGCCCCTTCCTGGGCGATCGCTGCGGCCAGCGTCGTCGTGCAGTGGGCGGCGAAGACCTCGCCGATCTCGATGGCCCGCTCGTCGAAGGCATCGGGTCCGGATCCGTAGAGGTTGAGGGCACCGAACCGGTCGTTGTCGTCACGGTGGAGGAACAGCTGGAAGGACAACACCGAGGTGATGCCCAGTTCGACCGCCCGCTGCGCGAAGTCCGGCCAGCGTTGGTCGTCTCGTAGATCGTTGGCGATCACCCGTTCCTCGCCGAAGGCAGCTTCGATACACGGACCCCCACCGGACTGCTGCTGCGCCCGGGCCAGAGCACGCGATAGCCCGTCTGACGCGACCGGGACGGTGGTCTGTCTCGCCTGTAGGAACATGATGTCGGCGATGTCGCAGCCGTCGATCAGCTCGACACACAGGTCCACCGCCGCCTGCAGGGTCTCGTCTACCGAGGCCTGCCGGGAGGCGAGGTCACGCAACGCCGATGCGAGCCGACACCCCGGTCGCGTGTCGGCGGAGGGCTCACGTGAAGGTTGGTTGATCGACAGACCTGGCCTTGTGAAGCACAGCCGGTCCGCGGGTTCCTCCACAGCAAGCGATGCAAGCTCGAGCCTACGGCATGGGCCCGCACTCACCCGCGGAGCTGTCGTTCAGTACTCCTGGGACCACTCCCGGTCACCAGCCTGGTGTGGTCGAGGACATGGTCCCCTGGTTTGCGGTAGCGGACCGTGCGTATCGTGGGTAGCCTGATCGTCCGTCGAGGGAACGGCGGCTGTAAGGCGACCCCAGGAGCCCTATGCAGCCGCAATCCGACCTCGCGATCGTGACCCGATCGTCCAACGGCGACCGGCCTTCTCCGGCCTCCTCGCCACCACGCCGTGCGCTGCCGGTGCCGTTGAACCTGACGGCAGTGCTCACGGACCTGTCGGGCATCATCTGCCAGATCCGTGGGCTGCAGCAGCGCCACACCAGCGATGACGAGCTGCAGAGCCAGCTGCGCCGCACCGAGGCCGAGCTCGAGACACTCATCGACCGGCTGCTGCACACGGACCGCTCCGGACCCAGCCCACCACCGGCACGCCGCACATCGACGAACACGCTTCACCCCAGGGACGCCGCGCAGGCCTTCCTCGCCTGGCTCGCAGAACCCACCGTCGCCAACGAACTGCTGCTAGCTGGAGGCGAGACGCCGGTGCCAGTCACGCAGGTCCTGGGCGAGCTCAGCTTGTCGCGCCAGACACTACCTACCGAGACGACCGCCAGCTTCGGTCTGCCCGACGGCACCACCATCGGTCACGTCGCAGCCGAACTGCTGATCGCGGTCAACGACCCGGCCGGGCCCCGTTGCTGGTCCTACCGGTCGGCCGTCTACTACCTGCGCGAACTCGATCGTGACGCCCCCTTCGAACCGGACGACAGCCCGGTCCCCCGATGAACGACACCACGCCGATCGATCAGAAGCCGCCCGACCCCTCCGAGGCATGGCTCGCCGCCTACGCCCTGGGGCTGGCCTACTCCGACAACTCCGACCAACAACGCCTGACACAGCTACTCCAAGCGACACAGGACTGCCCGCGACTGCTCGAAGCCGCCGACCGACGGCTCCACGGTGCCGAGGTCGCCGAACGCAGCATCTGCGATGAGGCGCTACGCCTCCTCGACCGTGCCATCGTCCGGGTCAGGCAAGACCTCCCACCCACGCCTGGTCGGTGACCTCCCCCGATCGGCCCGCACCGCCAGGGACCGCTCTTCGGACGGTCCCGACTCGCCGTCGGTGGGTACCGTGAAGGAGCGTCGGCGATGAGGGGACGTTAGGCCCTCCCACTGGTTGCCGGGCAGCCTCACCCTCGACGGTGTCCCTCCCGCCTCGGACCGAGGGTCGATACACGACGAGGAGAGGAGCGACCGCCATGCAACAGCGAGCGCCCAAGCCCGACACCCACGACACCCCCTCAGCGGGCGACACCACGCGGTTCCTGGAACCAGACCCCGACGAGGCGCAGGCCCGGCGTGAGGAGGTCGAGGAGCCCGCACGACTGCTTCGCATCGCCTCGGCCGTGCAATCGCTGCTTCACGAGGTTCGCACCACCGAGCTGGACCAGGCCGCCCGCGAGCGGCTGACCGACATCCACAACCGCATGATCGCCGATCTCAACCAGATCGTCTCCGAGGAGCTCACCCAGGAACTCGAAGGGCTTGCACTGGAGCCGGAGCAGGGCACCCCCTCGGGCGCGGAGCCGCGCGTCATGCAGGCCCAGCTGGCCGGCTGGCTACAGGGCCTGTTCCACGGCATCCAGGCCTCGATCGCCACCCAGCAGATGGCCGCCCAGCAGCAGCTGGCCCGGATGCGCTCTCAGCAGGCCGGTGAGCTGCCGGGTAGCCAGCCCGGCCACTACCTCTAGCCCTGATATTCCGCGGGGCTAGTGACGCTTGACGGCAAGTGCACGGGGAGACCCTCCATAAACGGGTCTTGTGATGTACCCGGGGGTCGTCATGCTGCCTCGGGAAGTGGCTGGGGTCGCCCGGGGAGGTCGGGGCAGAGCCCGCCGAGGGCGAGCATGCCGAGTGCGATCATGGCCTCGGG
>SKNK01000365.1 GCA_007120565.1 Nitriliruptoraceae bacterium
AACGAACGGTCACCGCTCGTCCGAGCCGTCGTCGTCGCTCTCGTCCGCGACGTCCTCGACCAACTCGTCCTCGACCACGTCGTCATCCTGCACGACGCGAGCGAGCGAGGAGCGTTGGAAACGCAGCACGATGTCGTCGGTCACCTCGAGGTCCATGGTGTCGTCGGTCAGGTCGACCACACGGCCGTGGAGCCCACCGATGGTGACGATGTCCGAGCCGACGTCGAGGTTCGAGACGAGCTGCCGGTGTTCCTTGGCGCGCTTCTGCTGCGGACGGATCAGCAACAGGTAGAGCACACCGATGAACAGGACGGGCAGCGCGAGGCCAGCGAGGCCTTCCACAAGGATGCCTTTCGGGGAGATCGTACGGTTGCAACATGGAGCACGGTGGGGTCACCCATCGGGACCGGACGGTCCCGCACCGGGCGGCCAGCGCCGTCGTTTCTCGTCCCACGACCCGGCACTGCACCGGCAGCCAACGTAGGCGTCCGCGGTGAGCGGGCGCGTCGACCGGTCATGCTACCGCCCCGGTCGCCCCACGCGGCGACGCGCCAGCGCGCGAACCTCCCGGCCGGTTCAGGCCCGACCTGGCTCGTCTGGCTCGTCTGGGCGCAACTGCTCCCCGGTCCGGGCTGGTCCCTCTGACACGACCTCATCCCCTGGCCCGTCGGACCCTGCGGCAGGCGCCGCGGGAGACTCGCCCCGTGCCCACGCCGAGAATCGATCCACGGCCCGACCTTCCCGCTGCGAGGTCAACAGCAGCACATCCCCAGCCTCGAGCCGTGTGCTACCGGTGGGGATGATGACCCGATCTCCGCGGACGACCGCCGCGACCAGCGACGCCTCGAGCGAGGGCAACTCCTCTAGGGTGCGGCCGCAGATCGGGAGCTCCTGGCTCACGAACACCTCGACGAGGTCCACGTCGATGCCGTCGAGCGGGAGCGCCTCCGCCACGGGCGACCAGGCGGGCGCCTCCGAATCCAGGTCGAGCCGGCGGATCAGCGGAAGTAACGTCGAACCCTGAACCAGCACCGACACCAGGACCACGAAGAACACGACGTCGAAGATCGCCGGTGCATCCTCGATGCCGGCGGTGAGCGGGAACGTCGCCAGCACGATGGGCACCGCACCCCGCAACCCACCCCAGCTGACGACCGCCTGCTCCTGCCACGACAGCCTCGCACCGAGCGAGCAGATCATGACCGCCGCCGGACGCGCCACCAGGATCAACACCCCAGCGACGAGGAGTGCTGGACCGGCCACGTCAAGCAGCTGCGACGGGAACACCAGCAGGCCGAGCAGGAGGAAGAGCCCCACCTCGGCGGCGTTGGCCGATGCCTCGTGGAAGCTGCGGATCGCTCGTCGGTGCCGTGGGACCAACCCACCGATCATCAACCCGGCGAGGTAGATGGCGAAGAAGCCAGAGGCGCCGACGTAGGCCGCGGCGCCGTAGGCGATCCCCCCGATACCGAGCGCGACGATGGGATACAGCCCCTCGATGCCGAGTTCGACACGTGCGAGCAACCGCGCTCCCCCGTACCCGACCACCAGCCCGACCGCGGCGCCACCAAGCAACTGGAGGGCTGCGAACATGGCCCAGTCCAGCGGACCAACGTCGCCAGCCTGCACCACCGTGATCAACCCGAGGGTCAGCATGATCGCCACGGGGTCGTTGGCCCCGGACTCCAACCGCAGCAGGGCCGCGACCTTGCGCGGCAGCGGCGTGGTCCGCATGACCGAGAAGACCGCGGCGGCATCGGTCGAGGCGACGACCGCACCGATCAACGCAGCGGTCACCGGGTCGACGTCGAGGAAGAGCCAGATCCCGAACGCGGTGATGCCCGCGGTGATGACGACCCCGACCGTCGCGAGCAGCCCGCCTGGCGTTGCCGCCAGCCGCAGGTCGGTCGGCTTGGTGGTCAGGCCGCCTTCGAAGAGGATCAAGAGCAAGGCACCTGCGCCGATGTTGCGGACCAACTCGGCGTCTCCGGGACCGAAGGCAGCGAACCCGAACCCGTCGTCTCCGGCCAGCATCCCCAGACCGAGGAACAGCAGGGCGCCGGGGATCCGTAGCCGTCCACCCTTCCGGGCAGCCAACGCGGCCGTCAGCACGGCCCCGACGAGCAACAACGACCCCAACAGGATCGTCGTGTCGATGCCGAGGGTCGCGCCCACAGGACTCTCCGGTCGGGGTTGCGCACGCTACCCGGCTGCGGATGAGGCTCAGGCGTCCGGGTCATCCTCGAACAGCGGGACCGCGCCAGGCAACCGCGGCGGCACCACCGACCCCGCCGGGGGCACCTTGCGACCGAGGTGGGCGTACGCCCCCGCGGTGGCGATACGTCCCCGCGGGGTGCGCTGCAGGAGCCCACACCGGAGCAGGAACGGTTCCACGGCGTCCTCGATGGTGTCGGACTCCTCGGACACCGTCGTCGCCAGGGTGGACAGCCCGACCGGGCCGCCACCGAACCGGTCGATCAACGCCTCGAGCACCCGCCGGTCCAACCGGTCGAGTCCGAGGTCGTCGACGTCGAACACCTCGAGGGCTGCCCGCGCGACGGCCAGGTCGATGGTGCCGTCCCCCTCTACCTCGGCGTAGTCGCGTACCCGACGCAACAGCCGGTTGGCGATCCGTGGGGTCCCGCGGGAGCGGTTGGCGATCTCGTCCGCGCCATCCGCATCGACGTCGACGCCCAGCAACCCGGCCGACCGGCGGACGATAGCGAGCAGTTCCTGGGGCTCGTAGTGCTCGAGTTGGGCCGAGAAACCGAACCGGTCGCGCAAGGGCGAGGCGATCAGCCCCGTGCGTGTGGTCGCCCCCACCATCGTGAACCGCGGGAGGTCGAGCCGGATGGACCGTGCCCCTGGCCCCTTGCCGACGACGATGTCGAGCTTGAAGTCCTCCATCGCCGGGTAGAGGACCTCCTCGACGGTGCGGGGCAGGCGGTGGACCTCGTCGACGAACAGCACGTCCCCGGGCTCGAGACCGGTCAGGATCGCCGCGAGGTCCCCAGGACGTTCGATCGCGGGACCGGAGGTCGCCCGGAACTGCGCGCCGACCTCAGCAGCCACGATCGCGGCCAGCGTCGTCTTACCGAGCCCGGGCGCGCCGGACAGCAACACGTGGTCCGCAGCCTGGCCTCGCTGACGCGCGCCGGTCAGGACCAACTCGAGCTGCCGTCGGACACGTTCCTGCCCGATGAACTCGGCCAGCCGGGTCGGTCGCAAGCTGGCGTCGAGGTGGTCCTCCCCTGGCAGGGCATCGGGGACCAGTACCTCGTCGTCGGGACCCGGCTCGAGGTCACCGTCGGCCGCGAGGTGTGGGCCGTCTGGACCATCGCTCATCGCCTGGCTCCATCGAAGGCCGCAGAGCCGAGGTAGCGCAGGGCCTGGCGCAACAGCTCCGAGGCGTCACCTTCGGCGTCGCCCAACGAGGCCAGCGCGTCCTGGGCTTCGGAGGTGGAGTAGCCGAGCCCGAGCAGCGCATCACGCACCTCGCTGAGCACGTGCACCTCCTCGGATCCTGCCGTCGCCGCAGCGCGGGCACCCGTCGGCAGGTCCGGAGATCCGACCTTGTCCTTGAGCTCGAGGATCAACCGTTCGGCCACCTTCTTGCCCACCCCGGGGATCGCCGTCAGTGTCGCGACGTCCGCGCCGGCGATCGCGGACCGCAGGACATCGGGGCGGTGGGTGCCGAGGGCCGCGAGGGCGAGCTTCGGGCCGACCCCGGAGGAGCTGAGCAGCAGCGTGAACAGGGCCAGGGACCCACGGTCGGTGAACCCGTAGAGGGTCATGGAATCCTCCCGGACCTGCAGGGAGGTGTGCAACTCCACCGGCTCGCCGCGTGGGGGGATGCGATCGGCTGGCGTCACGTAGATCAGGTAGCCGACACCATGCACGTCGACGATCACCTGGTCCGCTCCCCGGTGGGTGACCTGGCCACGCAGGTGCGCGATCATCGGCGCCTCCCGGTCGAGCCTCGTACCGGCGAACGGTGCGAGCCCGGCGTCGACGCTGGCGGGATCCGGTCCCCCAGGACCGCCT
>SKNK01000385.1 GCA_007120565.1 Nitriliruptoraceae bacterium
GACCACGGGGGTCCGATCGACCACACCGAGCACGACGGGGTGCCCGGGCCGGACCGCGACGCCATGGACCGTCAGGAGGCCGGCTTCGGCGATCACCTCGGCGGTGTGGTCGTCGCGGCCTGCGCTCGAGCCTGCGATCACGATCACCAGGTCGCAGGTCGCGGCGGCAGCTTGGACGGCGTGGACGATCACCGCGGGATCGTCGGGTTGGATGGCCGTTGCGGACGCATCGCAGCCGACCTCGCGGGCCTGTGCGACGAGCATCAGCGAGTTGGTGTCGACGATCTCGCCCGGTTGCGGATCGGTGCCGAGGGGGCGGATCTCGTCGCCGGTCGGGATGACGGTCACGCGGGGAGCGCGTCGTACCTCGACGTCGAGGTTGCCTGCCGCGGCGGCGGCCGCGATGTCGACGGGGCGCAGCCGGTGTCCCGCGGGGAGGAGGAGCTCGGCGGTTGCGACGTCCTCACCGATCGAGCGGACGTGCTGGTAGGGAGGGACGGCGGCACGGATCTCGGCGCAGGAGCCGTCCGGGGTGTCGAGGAGGTGGACGTGTTCGCGCATGATGACGGCGTCGCGCTCCGGGGGCAGGGGATCGCCGGTATCGATCAGGTCGAACTGCGCCTGGGTGAGTTGCCGCGGGGTGGTGGGGCTCGCCCCCAACGTCGCGTTGGCCTTGACGGCGATGCCGTCCATCGCGGCAGCGTCGAACGACGGCGAGGAGCGTCGCGCCCAGATCGGTGACGCGACGACCCGGCCGACGGCGTCGGCCAAGGGGAGTGTCTCCGCCGGGACCCGCTCTGGGCAGCCGGATCGCTCGCACGCGTCGCGCCACGCGGCGAGCGCCTCGGCGGCGGGCCGGTCGTGGATGAACGGGCTGGTCGACATCGCCGCGGACCCTACAGGCACAACGGCGAGGGGATCAGTCTCCAGGAGCTTCCCGGGTTGCATTCTCCGCATCCCTGGTCGACGCAGCCGCGTTGCTCTACGGTGGTGGGATGGCGACGTGGGACGACGTGCGCAGGCTCGCGATGGTGTTGCCGGAGGTCGAGGAACACGACTCCGGCAACGCGTGGAGCGTGCGGACGAAGGCGTTCGTCTTCGAGCGGCCGTTGCGCAAAGCCGATCTGGAGTTCCTCGGTGACGAGGCGCCAGACGATCCGATCCTCGGGGTGTACGTGCCGGATCTGATCGCGAAGGAGGCGCTGCTCGCCAGCGACCCCGAGGTGTACTTCACCACCCCGCACTTCGACGGGTACCGGCTGGTGTTGGCCCGGTTGGAGGCGATCGCCGCGGACGAGCTGGAGGAGTTGGTCGTCGAAGCGTGGTTGTCGCGCGCCCCGAGGACCCTCGCCAAGGGGTTCCTCGAGGACGAGGGTCTGGCGGTGGATCCCTCGGAGGGGTGAGCCGCGGCCGGATCGCCGCAACCTCGCTGTCGCGTGTTGGTGGCGCCGCGATCACCTCGTCAGCGTCCGGACATCGCCGCTCGGCAGCTTGTCCCACCAGTGCCCGTAGCGGCGGTAGACGTCGGGTTGACGGTCAGCCAGCAGCGCGGACAGTGATGCCGCCTCGTCGGTGAGTGCGTTCCAGACGTCGTCGGGTAGCTGGTCGAAGGCCATCGCCTGGATGCCGTCGTCGGTCGCTCGCCAGACCCCAGCGACGTAGCCATCGACGAGCAGGGTCGGGAGCACGTCCCCGTTGCGCCGTATGACCAGCTTGCGGTGGTCGGGCGGGATCACCCGGCTGCGGTCGTGGTAGGCGAGCAAGCTGCTCTCCCACATGGGGAGCAACCTCGGGGGAGCAGTCGTGTCGCCATCCGGGATCGGCGCATCCGGCACGTCGAAGAGTTCGCCACCCTCCGGTCCCCCCAACCGCACCAGAGCGTCGGACTGGGCCTGGAGCGCCTCTCTGACGGTCGACCGCCTCATCAGGGCGAACTGGGCGATGTCGGGTACCGAGGCGGGACCGAAGCCCTCGAGGTACCGCCAGACCAGTTCCTCAACGGCCCGCTCCGGCTCCCGCTCTGGCGAGGGGTTGGCGGCGACATAGTCCGGACGCGTACCGAACGACCACGGGCCGCTGGTCGGTGCGTGGAACAGCGGGGAGAACGTGCGCAACGCCCACCACACGCCCCGTGCGGCTTCCCCGACGCGGGACTCGAGCCATCCCAGGATCTCCGGGGTGCTCCGAGGTTCGTCCACGAACTCCGTGAGTTCGGCGGCGAGTGCATCCGCTTCAGGTATCGACAGTCCACTCGAGGTGAACCTCGAGTCCCCCAGACGGGCAGAGCGCAGGGTGCGCAGCATCGCCGAGTGCAGCGTGGGGTAGTCCTGCCGATGCACCGCGTGCAGGGTGACGCGCATGAGTGGCGCCTTCGCCACCTCGTGGCGGGTGAAGGCAGCATCCAGGGCCTCGGCGTCGAAGGGAGCCACCCGGTTCCACAGTGCGATGTACGGCGATGCGGGCTCCTGCGCCTGCAGCGCGACGATCCTCCGGACGGCGTCAGCCACGGGCAGCGGTTCTCGGCGGAGGAGTAGTTGCCGAGCGAGCGTTGCCCGGTTGAGCTGTCGAGCGGTGATCGCGATCCCGGCACCCTCCTTCGCGTGACCGCGTGACCGCGTGATCCAAGCAGATGCCTCGAGGGCAGGCACGGGGTCGCCGAGCCCGCGATGTCCTGACGGATGTGACGGAGCCGGGAGGTATCGACCTCGATGTCACGGTCGGCGACTTCGCCACGACGGTCGTGAAGGGGTCGTTCACGCTGGTGTACCTGGCCTTCAACACCATCATGAACCTCACGACACAAGCGCAGCAGGTTGCCTGCTTCCGCAACGCCGCAACGCACCTGGAACCAGGTGGATGCTTCGTCATCGAAGTAGGGGTCCCTGGGCTCCAGATCCTCGCGCCCGGGGAGACGATCCGTCCGTTCCACGTCAGCGAGACGAGGATCGGGTTCGATGAGTACGACGCCGTCACCCAGTCGATGACCTCGCATCATCTCGAGATCGTTGAGAGCCGAGCACATCGCCACTCGGTGCCCTTCAGGTACGCCTGGCCAGCAGAGTTCGACCTGATGGCACAGCTCGCCGGTCTGACGCTTCGTGAACGCCGGGGCGGATGGCAGGGCGAGCCCTTCACCAGCGAGAGCCCCAAGCACATCTCGGTCTGGGAGCGCCCGCTGGATGAGGGCGGGTGACCTGCGGCGATCGTGTGGCCGGTTCAGTCGGCGCCATCGGCCTCCTGCGCGACCTGCTCGAGACGCTGTCGGTACGTCGCCCACCAGGCGTCATCCACCGGTGCCATGTTGTCGTTGTCCGCCCGGAACCCGGCCGCCCCGTCGATCAGTTCTCGTACGATGTCGGCATGTCCCGCGTGCCGGTGGGTCTCGGTCGCGACGTGCACGAGGAGACGGTGCAGGGTCACCTGGTTCCTGTCCTTTGGCCACCAAGGCACGACACCGAAGGACGCGAGGTCCTGCTGTTCTATCGTCGCGTCGGCGTGGTCCCAGACCCGGCGGTAGAGCGCGATGATCTGTTCGCTGGACTCGTTGGCGGTCGCCCACATGTCGGCGTTGGGCTCCGCCTCCTCATCCATCCAGGGGAGTGGCTCCGGCAACGGACGATCGAAGGCCTCACCGAAGTAGCCCGCTTCGACCCCGGCGAGATGCTTGACCAGACCCAGCAGGTTGGTCCCCGTCCTCACGACGGGGCGTCGCAGCTGGTACTCGGTGAGTCCGTCGAGTTTCCAGAGCACGGCGTCGCGCGCCACCTGTAGGTAGCGCTGAAGATCTGCCTTGGCTTCGGATCTGTCCACGGTCTGCCCTTCGCTGGCTCATCGGGGTTCGGCGGAGCGTCAGATGACGAACGCCAGCGTGTAGCCGACGACCTGGATCAGCAGGATGGCCACGACCGCGCCGAACAGGACGAGCTGCCAACCAGGGGTACCAGCAGCTTCGGATCCCACGGCGGGTCGCGTGCGAACACCAACAACGAGGGCACCGAGCACGACGAGCACGAGTGCGCCCATGAACATGAGCGGCGCCA
>SKNK01000154.1 GCA_007120565.1 Nitriliruptoraceae bacterium
CGTGCGGATCAGCCAGCCATGGTGGGCGGGCAACACCCTCTGGCGCACGGTGTCCTGGGATGCGCTCGATGGCTTCGAAGAGACCCACGGTGGCTGCGCTGAACTGTCGGCGGTCGACGGTGAACTCGGCCTTCACGCCTCCCCCGGAGCGGTGTCGTTGATCCTCGATGTCCGTTACACGCCGTCGAGCGGTCGGAGTGACGTTCCGGCCCTGCATCGCGAAGCGCGCTCCACCGCGGAGCGACTGCTCGCGGACATCGCCGCTGGACTGACCCGCGCCGCTGACGTCGACGACGTTCCCGCAGTGGCCAGCCGGTGATGTAGCGCTGGTCGACCATCGCCATTGTGGCATCGATCCTCGCGGCGTCTACGGTGCGGATATGGAGCCGACACCACTGACGGAGCTGGTCGCGGGCACACCGATCCTGTTCGGTGGAGATCGCGTCACGACCGTTCCACCCGATCTCGCCGCCAGCTTCCAGCCCGGTGATGCGTTGACCGTCCTGCAGGACTCGGGGGACCTGCTGCATCTCCCGGCAGAGGACCGGCGCGCAGCCCGCATCGCGGTCGATGCTGCCGCGAGCGCCTTCGGCCGGATGGGAGACGTCGACGAAGGCCGTCTCGACCGGTTCTACGAGCTCTTCGCAGACCGGCTGGAAGATGACGCGACCTTCGGGCCGATCGCCGAGGCCAACGCGCGCGACGTCGAGGACGCGCGCAGTCGCGGACGATCGACGACCCGCCTGGTGCTCAGCGAGCGGATGCGTGCGGACATGGTCGACGGGCTGCGGGGGTGGGCACGCATGACCTCGGTGCGCGGGGACGTGATCCACCGCGTGGAACACGATGGCTGGACCCTCGAGCAGTACCGGGACCGGTTGGGGATCGTGGCGTTCGTGTTCGAAGGCCGCCCCAACGTCTTCGCCGACGCCTGTGGCGTGCTGCGGACCGGGAACACCGTGGTGTTCCGGATCGGTTCGGATGCGTTGGGGACGGCGCGGGCCATCGTCGAGCATGCCCTGGATCCGGCGATCGAGGAGGCAGGGCTCCCCGCCGGGTCCGCCTCGCTCGTCGATGCGCCTTCGCGAGCGGCCGGTTGGGCGTTGTTCTCCGACCCGCGGCTCGCGTTGGCGGTCGCTCGGGGCTCTGGCGCCGCGGTACGTCAGCTCGGCGCGGTCGCCCAGCAGTCGGGCATCCCGGTGTCGTTGCACGGCACCGGCGGGGCCTGGATCGTGGCAGCGGCAAGTGCGAACGCCCGGTCGTTCCGGTCTGCGGTACGTCACTCGCTCGACCGCAAGGTCTGTAACACGTTGAACACCTGCCTGATCCTGCGCGAGCGCGCCGAGGAACTGGTGCCGGAGTTCCTCGCCGCGTTGACGGCCGCCGCCGACGATCTTGGCACCAACGCCAAGCTGCACGTACTGGAACGTGATCGTGATCGCGTCCCGCCGACGTGGTTCGAGCGGGTCGTGCCCATCGCGCGTGCTGACGGCCAGCCCGAGGAGCCCCAGGCCGAGACCTTGGTTGAAGCCCAGCTGGGCGTCGAGTGGGAGTGGGAGGGCAGCCCCGAGGTATCCCTGGCCATCGTCGATGACCTCGATGAGGCGGCGCGCCTCTTCGACGCCTACAGCCCCCACTTCGTCATCTCGGTCATCGCCGACGACGAGACCGAACGCGAGCAGATCGAGACCAGGGTCGAAGCGCCTTACGTCGGCAACGGCTTCACCCGCTGGGTCGATGGTCAGTACGCGCTGGGAACACCGGAGCTCGGGCTATCGAACTGGGAGCTCGGCCGGTTGTTCGGCCGCTCGGGCATCCTCTCGGGCGACGGCATCACCACCGTTCGGTGTCGTGCGATCCAGCACGACCCCGACGTGCATCGATGACCGCAGGCGCGTCGAACCCTGGTCGTTCGCGTGGACCATCGACGCTGCTGCTCGTCTCCACACTGGTCCTCACGTCGCTGAACCTGCGCGCCGCCGTGACCAGCGTCGGGCCCGTGCTCCGGGAGGTGCAGACCTCGCTCGGGATGTCCGACACCGTCGCCGGTCTGCTGACGAGCCTGCCGGTGTTGTGCTTCGGTGCGGTCGGTTTGGTGGCAGCACGGATCGGTCGGCGGGTCGGGACCGACCGTGCGCTCGTCGTGAGCTTGGTGGTGATCACCCTCGGCCTGGTCGTCCGCGCCCTGGCACCCACCGTCGGCTGGTTGCTGGTGACGAGCGTGCTGGCGTTGACCGGCATGGCCATCGGCAACGTGCTCGGACCGGTGGTGATCAAAGCCTGGTTCCCCGGCCAGGTTGGGCGCTACACGGGGATCTACTCCGTCTCGGTCGTCCTCGGCACCGCGGTGCCGGTTGCCGTCACCGTCCCGATCGCGGACGCCCTCGGCGGCTGGCGGTTCGGGCTCGGCGTGTGGGCGATCCCCGCGGCCGTGGCGCTCCTCCCGTGGCTCCTGCTGCTGCGGCGAGGTCCGGTCGCGGCCCCGTCGCCACCGATGACCGCCGGCGGGTCCCCGCTCGCGGCACAGATACGTCGTGATCCGCGAGCCTGGGGCCTGATGGTCTTCTTCGGGGTGCAGAGCCTGGAGGCCTACGTGGTGATGGGGTGGTTCCCGACGATCCTCCAGGATGCCGGTCTGTCGGCGTCCAGCGCGGGTTGGACGGCCTCCCTGACCCTGGTGCTCTCCGTGCTGGTGGCGATGGTCGTCCCGTCGTTGGCGACGAGGTTCCCGGATCAGCGCCCCTGGGTCGTCGGGCTGACCGGAGCGTCGGTGACCGCCTACCTGGGGCTGCTCCTCGCCCCAGGGGCGCTGTCGCTCCTGTGGGCCATCCTGCTCGGGATCGGGCTCGGGGCCTTCCCCTTGGCGATCCT
Source organism: Nitriliruptoraceae bacterium (assembly GCA_007120565.1). Classification (GTDB taxonomy): domain Bacteria; phylum Actinomycetota; class Nitriliruptoria; order Nitriliruptorales; family Nitriliruptoraceae; genus CSSed11-175R1. The sequence continues at coordinate 2,872 of SKNK01000154.1, forward strand.
GCTCATCGGCCTCCGCGCCGCGACCCCACGGGGCACCTCGGAACTGTCGGGGTTCGTGCAGGGGTACGGCTACCTGCTCGCGGCGATGGGCCCCTTCGGGGTCGGTCTGCTCCGCGACCTCACGGGCGGTTGGGAGGTCCCGCTCGGTGCGCTGCTGGTGGTCATCGTGCCCAAGCTCATCGGTGGGCTGATCGCCTGTGCCGACGGCGTCGTCGATGCCGATCGGGGCGGCTCCGGCGAGGCGACGGCGACCTCGGCGCGTTGAGGGATCCGGTGGGTTCGCCGTCGTTCAGAGCAGGTCGCGGCCGGCAGCCCAGACGGTCAGCTCGTGGCGGTTGGACAGTTGGAGCTTGCGGAGCACCGCGGACACGTGGGTCTCGACGGTCTTGACCGAGATGAACAAGCGGCTGGCTACCTCCTTGTAGGTGTACCCACGAGCGATGTGTCGCAGCACCTCCTTCTCGCGGGTCGTGAGCTGGTCCAACTCCGGATCGTCGCTCCCCACCCCAGCCGGGAGGTCGCCAGCGAACGCGTCCAGCACGAAGCCCGCGAGCCGCGGGCTGAACACCGCGTCGCCCTGGTGGACGCGGCCGATCGCGTTGACCAGCTCGTCGGGCGAGATCGTCTTGGTCACGTAGCCGCGGGCGCCGGCGCGGATCACGCGGATCACGTCCTCGGCCGCATCGGACACCGACAGGGCGAGGAACCGGATGTCGGGGTGGGTCTCGTGGACGGTCGTGATCACGACCGCACCACCCCCGCCCGGCATGTGGACGTCCAGGAGCACGACGTCGGGCTTCGTCGCCCGGATGCCCTGGATCGCCTCGTCGACATCGCCCGCGTCGCCCACCAGGGTGACGTGCTCACCGATCTCGGCCTGGACCCCGGCGCGGAACAGCCGGTGATCGTCCACGACGAACACGCGCAGGTTCTGGGTCATCGACGCACCTCGTTGCTCGGGGGGTGGTGCTCGCCACGTTGGCGGCCGCTACCCGGATCGTCACCGTCGGGACCGGCGGTCGGCGAGGAACGACGCCGCGGGATGCTCATCTCTACCTCGGTGCCCTGACCGACCTCAGCGTGGATCCGTGCTGCGCCGCCGTGTCTCTCCAGCCGCTCGACGATCGAGTTGCGGATCCCCCGCCGGTCCTCCGGCACCGC
>SKNK01000017.1 GCA_007120565.1 Nitriliruptoraceae bacterium
GATCGGCCGGGGTGTCGCTCCACGAGGCGGCCGTTCGATCGTCGGAACCGATGCTGGCCATCACGCCGCACCTCGATCGCCCACTCTGACAGATGGATGAACCGGTGGTGGAACGAGCACAACAGCACCAGGTTGCCGAGATCGGTTGCTCCTCCGTCACTCCAGTGGTGGACATGATGAGCGTGGAGGTGCCGGCTTGCACCACACCCAGGGAAGCGGCAGGTTCGATCCCGCAGGTGGAGCGCACGCCGCAGGGCGGTGCTCAGGCGCCTATCGCGGCGCCCGAGATCCATCGGTGTTCCGTCCGCGTCGACCACGCCGAGCACCACCCCTGCCTCGCACGCCAAGCGTCGAAGGACCCGGCGATCCATCCCGCGGACACGCCCGTGGGCATCGTCGACGGACACGTGCTTGGGCCCCTGGCGCTCCAACGCATCCAGGGGCGCGTAGAGCACCAGGGTGTGGCGGTCGAGACCCGAGGTGTCCGTAGGAACGTCGGCAGCAGCCTGTGCCACCACGTCCACCAGTTCGTTGACCAGCGCGAAGGCGCGATCCCCTGGATGTCCCTCAGCCGGAGGTCCTGCCTCTCGGTCCCCTGCGACCTCGCCGTCCTCCTCGTTCGCGACCTCGATCCGACGATCCAGCGCGGCGCAGAGTTCCGCGCCCTGCTCGACGGGCGCCCGGAACGACACCGTCATCGTCCCGTCGCCGTGCGTACGCGTACGCCACGAGTACCGCTGGTGCGCGAGATCGTGCTCGTCAACCCGGCCAGCCGAGCGGCGCACGGTGCGGAAGTCCGACGCGACCTGCTCGAGTTGGGCTGCGGTGGACACGTCGGCCCAGGTCAGAAGCAGGTCTTCGATCTCGGGAAGCGCGACCCGGGTGATGGCGCGCACCTTGCTGTACGAGATCGTTCCGGCGGCGAACCGGGCACGCACCTGCGGTAGCTCACGAAGGCGGATCGCCACCCTCACATGCTCCCGCGCCGTCGAGGTAGCGAGTCCCACCTTCCAGCTCAGCCACTGCGCCGGAGTGCGCGCCCCTGGTCCGCCCAGATGCCCCGCACGACGAACTCGCACAGCAGGTCGAGCCACCGGGCCGTCATCGCGGCGATCTCGGCAGCGACCCCACACACCTGCGCCTCCACCTGTGCATCGCAGAGATCGCGGAAAGTCCGGATCCGGCCCCAGTCGTCGAGCTTCCTGGACCAGTTCCTCCCAGCCCAGGTCTCGCTGCGTCCACGCGGCGCGTTCCCCGGCGGTGCGGGACGGCTCGGCATCTCGTCCCTGGCCTGCTCCCGGCGCCGCGCCCGCGACCGCGGCGCCCGCGACCGCGGCGCCGTCGGCCTCCTTTGCGGCTGTCGATGGTGCCCCTGCCTCGGACAGTGGCGACACGTCCGCGGACTGCACGCACGCACCCCTACCCTGCTCACCACGGTCTTCCATGTCGTCCCCCGTTGGACCGGTTCCGCATCAGCGGCAGGGCGACAACCCGACCGACGAGGGCGCGCATCGCCCTCGTCGGTGACGCTACAGCCAGGGTGCGACATCGAGGGGGGCGAAAGGCAACGACGAGGTGAGCGACCTAGACAGCGAGAGCATCGACGAGGGTCAGATCGATCCGCAGGATCTGCGTCCGATCGATCGCGCGGAGATGCTCGTGCTGGCGCGGACCGAGTACCGACGTGTGCTCGAACTCCTCGATGACCTGGATGAGGAGGAGTGGTCGCTGCCAACCGACTGTGAGGGGTGGGAGGTACGCGACATCGTCGCCCACCTGGCCGGTACCGCGGCAGCCAACGCATCGTTGCGAGAGAACCGACGTCAGATCGTCAGCGGCCGGCGACTCGCGCGCCGTCACGACCTCCACGATCTTGACGGCATCAACCGGCTCCAGGTCGACAGCCGCCGGCACCTCTCCCCTGCGGAACTGCGCCACAGCCTGGCCCGCGCCGCCCCGAACGCCGTCCGTGGCCGCTACCGAACACCGCGCGTCTTGCGTCGGCTCCGTGCGGCGAACCCGGCGGGAGGGACCATGACCCTCGGCTTCCTGGTCGACATCGTCTACACCCGGGACCAGTGGATGCATCGGATCGACATCGCCCGAGCGACCGAACGTCCCATCGAACTCTCCACCGAGCACGACGGCAGGATCGTCGCCGACATCGTGCGTCAATGGGCGGCGGAGCACGACGAACCGATCGACCTCCATCTCACCGGCCCGGCCGGCAACCGGTTCCAGTGCGGGCAGGCGTCGATGGCCTTCGAACTCGATGCGGTCGAGTTCTGTCGCGGACTCAGCGGCAGAACCTCACTCCCCGAAGGGCTGCCCGACAACGAGGTTCCCTTCTAGTTCGCGACCTCACACCGTACGTGGTCCGAGATCTCCCACCGCGCCCATCGCGCTGACCTGCCCCGGGACGTGGTGAGACGGACCCGATCCACCCGTGGGACGTCCTGATCGGCCGGGAGCGCGCGATGGACGCACGTACATAACGAGGCACGGCTCCGTAGCGATGGCGAGGGTGACGACCGAGGAGTAGCACGGCTGGCGATCGGCTCCGACTTCGATCACGTGCTCACGGCGGCCCGCTTGGACGCGCCGTGGGCGCTGCGCTGTCTTCACGACGATCTCGCGCCCGCCGTCACCGGCTACCTCCGCTTGCGCGGTGCCGCCGAACCCGACGACGTCGCCAGCGAGACCTTCCTCCAGGTGTTCACCCGCCTCGATTCCTTCGAAGGGGATGAACGAGCCTTCCGTTCCTGGGTCTTCACGATCGCGCATCGTCGCCTGATCGATGAACGGCGCCGGCGTAGCCGTCGTCCGAGCGCAACACCGATCAGCGAGGAACCCGAACCCGTCGGCGGCGACGCCGAGGAAGAGGCGATCCAGGACCTCGGCAGCTCCTGGGTCAGCGAGGTGCTGCGGGGCCTGAGTCCTGATCAACGGGATGTCATCGTCCTGCGGATCCTGGCGGATCTCTCCGTCGAGGAGGTCGCTTCGATCGTCGGCAAACGCACCGGGGCCGTGCGGGCGCTCCAGCACCGCGCCCTTGCCGCGATCCGCCGGGATCTGGAGACGCGGCGCGACACGCTTCTCCCGGTCCGGGGGGCATGAAGATGGGCCCCCTCCGACGGCGTAACACCGCAGAGCCGGTGAGCGATGACGCCAGTGACATGCCGATCTACGAGCTCGACGACGCCACGGCGGACGCGCTGCTGTCCGGCCGATACCCCCTGTCTCCAGGAGCTCGTGACCACGCCGACACGCTCGACGAGCTCGGCGACCTCGTTGCCACGATCCGTGACGCGGGTTCGCCCCGCCCACGGCCGCATGCGCTCCTCTCCGAGGTACTGGAACACGGCGTCGTGGCTCTCGAGCCCAGATCCGACCCGTGGGCCTGTGGGGACACGACGGGCTGTGAAGACACGACCTCGGCGGCGGAACCCGAAGCGACGCACGGCCCCGCCTCCGATGACCGCGAGGTACCCCCACCTGAGGGCGGACTCCGAAGCAAGCCCAGGGCGCGGGAGTTGGTTGCCGCCAGGCTGGCAGCGATCGGGCTCGCAGCCAAGTTCGGCGCCGGCAGCGTCGCGGTGCTTGCGGCTACCGCCGGCGCCGGCACGGCCGGCGCGCTACCTGGCCCTCTCCAGGAGCGCTTCGACACCGTCGCTCCCATCGAAGCTCCAGCCACGGTACCGGGGGACGAACTCCCCCCGACAGCGTCGGCTACGACGGGTGACGCGGAAGCGGAGCACCGATCGAGCGCTGGCGACAGCCGGGACCGTGAGGGGTCGGGCATCGCCGGTCCCGAGGTTGCTGACGAAGCTCGCTCCGACGGTCCGGGCGTCGACGGTCGCACGATCGCATCCGAGGCCTCGGAGCAGCGCAGCGAACGAGGACAGCAGCGAGCGGAGCAGGCCCGGGAAACCGCCGACGAACGCCGTCCCGCGCACGCCTCGGAGCGGCCCCGCGGCGCGAGACCACCCGCCACCTCCGACGATGCCAGGGCAACGGAC
>SKNK01000189.1 GCA_007120565.1 Nitriliruptoraceae bacterium
CGGTCATGCGGAGGTGGGTGTGGACCACCAGCCCCTCCGAGGTGAAGACCAGGAGGTGTTTGCCGCGGGCTTCGATGCGGTCGATCGTGGCGCCGGGTTGCGGATGCGGGCGCGGGACGCGAGGGAGCTCGACCCGGATGAGGCTGCGGCCGACCAGGGCCCGACGCAGCGATGCGGCGGTGCGGTGGATCGTGTCACCCTCGGGCATCGGACGATCCTGCGGTTCGACGGTGGTGCCGCGCTCGAACGGAGAAGAGTGTTGGTCTCGGGCTCAGGCCGTCCGGCGACGGACTGGTCGCCCGGAACGTGGTGTGGGCCGCCCCGACAAGGGGCGGCCCACACCACGTTCTCGCTTGCTGCGCTCTACAGGTCGTAGGGACGCAGGGTGCCTCGACCGTTCTCCTTGGCGCGCTTGGCGGCCTCGGCGATCATCTTGACGATCTTGTCGTTGAGGGCGTCGGGCAGCGACGAGTCCGTCCGCAGTCCCTGAGCCTTCACGGCTTCCTTGACCTTGCTCTGCACGATGAGCGAGTCCGCCATCTCTTTGCCTCCTGTAGGAAACGGAGCTGTATCCGTCGTAGCCCACCCTAGAGGGCCTTGCATCGCGGATGCGAGCACCTTGACCCGTTCCGTTAGCCAGGGTGCGCGCCGCCCGCGCGATACGCGCGCTCACCGAAAGTGGCGACTCAAGCGCGGAAGGTCAGGGTGCGGTGGCCGATCGAGAATCCCGCGTCGATCAGCGTCCCGCGGATCGGGTGCTCATGGACGTCGATGCCGTCGACCTCGGCGAGCTCCAGCTTGCGCTGGACGCCCTCGATCACCGGTGCGGTGAGGGCGGGAACCCAGGTCGCGGGAGGGTGTGGGTGGGGGAAGGTGATCAGGCGCCGACCACCACGTTCGAGGTACGCCGCCGGGGTGCCATCGACCAGGACGACGGCTGCGCCTGCGGCTCGGGCGGGACGCCCTTCGGACTCTGGCCACGGGAGCGCGGCCCCGTAGGGCTGGGCGGGATCGGTTGCGGCCAGCCGGACGACCCGAGGCTCCTCGCCGGGCTCACGTTCCGAGCGCAACCGATCGATCGCGCCGGCAGCGGCGAACTGCGCCGCACCGAGCCCCGCGACGGCGTAGCCACGCCGGACCCGTCCGGCCTCCTCCAGCGCCTTCAGCACGGGATACACGGTGCTGTACCCGCCGAACACCGCTTCGGCGCGCATCGCCTCGCGGGTGAGCACCCCGTGGCGTTCCAGGAGTTGCTGGGCCAGCGCGTGCGCGCGCTCGGTGGCCTCGGGGGCGGGAGCGAAGAGGCGGCTGGTCGACGACCAGCGGCCCTGCGCCGCTGGGGGGCCGCTCCGCTGGAGACGCCCCGGACGCCGGCGACCGCGACCAGCCGTGGAGGTACGGGCACGACCGTGCAGCAGGCCGCGGACCGGCGCGTAGGTGTCGTTGGTGACCTCGCCGGCCCACACCAGGTCCCACAGGGCGGCCAGCACGGTGTCCTGATCAGCGATCCCGGCCGCAGCCTGGATCTCCGGCCAGAACGAGGCCCCGCGCTCGATGAGTTGCTCGCGGATCGCGTCATGGACCTTGCCCTCGGGCGGTGTCCCGACCGGTTCGGGAGCCAGCAGGGCGACCTCGTCGCGGAAACAGACCACCACCCGTCCATCTCGATCCCCAAGGGGCTCCACCCCCAACCAGACGACGTCGCCAGCGGCGATCAGCTGGTCGAGGTCCGCCTGGCGGTACCCGTCGAGTCGGGCGGGCAGGATCTCGCGTTCCAACACCGAAGCGGGCATCGGGGCCCCCTGCAGGGAGCCGATCGTCTCCACCAGCGCATCGATGCCTCGGCGTCGTGGATCGCCGGTCGCTGCCCGGACCTGGTGCCAGGCCGGGAGGAAGCGTCCGAAGGTCGCGGCATCGACCGGTTCGACCTCCGCCCGCAAGGCGGCGAGCGACCGCCGCTTGAGGCGGCGGAGTACCTCGGTGTCGATCCACTCGCGGTGCACGCCGTCGGGTCGGAACTCGCCCTCCAGCACGCGGTCCTGCTGTTGCAGCCAACGGAGGGTGGCACCGACACGTTCACGCGGGACCCCCAGGCGGTGGGCGCAGGCGTCCGTGGTGAAGGGCCCGTGGGTCCGGGCGTACCGCGAGACGAGGTCCGCCAACGGATCCTCGACGGGTTCGGTGAACGCTTGTGGCAACCCTGGAGGCAGCGCGACACCGACCGCGTCGCGCAGCCGCGCGGCATCCTCGGCAGCGGCCACACGGTCCTGGTCGGCGACGCGGACCTCGATCGCCCGGCGTTCGTCGACCAGGGTTCGGATCCACGTCGACGGGTCCTCGCGGCTGCGATCGGCCAGCTCATCGACGGTCAGATCCCCCAGCCGCCGGAGCACGTCGTGGAGCTCGTCGGGATCGCGGGCCCGTCGGTCGAGCGCTGCCTCGACGTCGCGCTTGGGCCCGTCAGCCACTACCTCGGCGTCGCTGGTGTCGGTGGTGACGGGAGCGAGGTGTTGGAGGTCACGCTCGAGGTCGGCCAAGACGCCGGCGTCGAGCAGGTCACGTAGCTCGTCGCCGCCCAACAGCTCGCGGAGCAGGTCACGATCGAGCGACAGGGCCGCAGCCCGCCGTTCGGCCAACGGCGCGTCGTAGTCGTACATGTACTGCCCGACCCAGCCGAACAGCAGCGACTGCGCGAAGGGCGACGCCGAGGTGGTCTCGACCTCGGCGATGCGCACGCGACGGGCCTGCAGGTCGGTCAACAGCTCGCGCAGGGCCGGGAGGTCGAACACGTCCTGGAGGCACTCGCGGGTCGCCTCCAACAGGATCGGGAAGCTCGGATACCTCGACGCCACCTGCAGCAGGTCCGCGGCGCGCTGCCGTTGCTGCCACAGTGCCGTGCGCTTTCCAGGCATACGTCGAGGTAGCAGCAACGCGCGGCCCGCGGCCTCCCGGAACACCGAGGTGAACAGCGCGGTCCCGGCGAGCTGCTCGACGACCAGCCCCTCGACCTCGTCGGGGTCGATCGTCAGCTCCTGCAGCAACGAGGTGCCGGTGCGGTCGGGCTCGAGGCCGAGATCACCTTCGGCTTCGTGCAGGCGCAGGACGATGCCGTCGTCGGTCCACATCATCTCGGGGTCGTAGCCCGAGGCCGTCAACCGCCGTTCGATCGCCATCGCCCAGGGTGCCGTGACCTGACCGCCGAAGGGGGTGAGGATGCAGACCCGCCAGTCACCGAGTTCGTCGCGGAAGCGTTCGACGACGATGGTGCGGTCGTCGGGGAGGCTGCCGCTGACGGCGGCTTGCTCCTCGAGGTAGGCGATCAGGTTGTCGGCCGCCCAGGCGTCGAGATCGTGATCCGCGCGGAGGCGAGCTACTTCGGCGTCCCTATCGTGTTCGGCGTTGGTCAGGACCTCGCGGTGGAAGGCGCCGATGGCGCGGCCGAGTTCGTAGGGTCGGCCGGGGCCATCGCCGTGCCAGAAGGGCAGCTTGCCCGGTTCACCGGGAGCGGGAGTGACCACGACCCGTTCGTGGGTGATGTCCTCGATGCGCCAGGTCGATGCGCCGAGCAAGAAGGTCTCGCCGGGGCGGGATTCGTGGACCATCTCCTCGTCGAGTTCGCCGACGCGGGTGCCGTCGGGGAGGAACACGCCGAACAGGCCGCGGTCGGGGATCGTTCCCGGGTTGGTGACGGCCAGGCGTTGTGCGCCGGAGCGGCCGCGGATCGATCCGGCGTTGCCGTCCAGGCGGTCCCAGACGATGCGGGGGCGCAGGCCGTTGAACTCCTCGGACGGGTAGCGGCCGGCGAGCAGGTCGAGGACGGCGAAGAGCACCTCGTCGCCGAGTTCGTGGAAGGGCGCAGCGCGGCGGACCAGCGCGGCCAGGGCGTCGACGTCCCAGTCGTCGAGCGCCGCCATGGCGACGATGTGCTGGGCCAAGACGTCGAGGGGGTTGCGGGGGTAGCGCATCGATTCGATGTCGCCGTCGTGCATGCGTCGGGTGACCACGGCCGTCTCTACGA
>SKNK01000050.1 GCA_007120565.1 Nitriliruptoraceae bacterium
CTGCGATCGTCAGCGAGGTGCGCCGGGAGTTCCGGCAGGGCGTTCGCATGGTCGACCAGCAGCTCGATACGCAACTCCATCGGCGCGGCGGCGAAGTCGTTCACCACGTTCTCAAGGTTGGCAGGTAGGGACATCCGGCTGAGCTCCTACGTTCGAACCGGAAACGTACCCACCTCAGGAGGTTCCCCATGCCCGTCAGCGACCGCGACCCCGACCCGAAGATCGCCGCGTACGCGAACCCGGGCATCCTGGTGTCCACCGCGTGGGTGGCCGGCCACCTCGACGACCCGGGGCTGGTGGTCATCGAATCCGACGAGGACGTGTTGCTCTACGAGACCGGGCACGTTCCCGGGGCGGTCAAGATCGACTGGCACACCGAGTTGCAGCACCCGGTCACGCGCGACTTCGTGGACGGCGAGGGGTTCGCCGAGCTGATGCGGCGCAAGGGCATCCGGCGCGATGACACCGTCGTGTTCTACGGGGACAAGGCCAACTGGTGGGCCGCCTACGCGCTGTGGGTCTTCACCTTGTTCGGTCACGAGGACGTCCGCCTGATGGATGGTGGGCGGGACCTGTGGATCGCCGAGGACCGTCCGCTCACGCGCGACAAGCCAGGACGTCCCGCGAGCGACTACCCCGTGGTCGAGCGGCACGACGAACGGATCCGTGCGTTCCGTGACGACGTCGAGGCGCATCTGGACACCGACGGGCAACTGCTGGACGTCCGCAGCCCTCAGGAGTTCACCGGCGAACGCACCCACATGCCCGACTACCCGCAGGAGGGTGCGATGCGCGGCGGTCACATCCCCGGCGCGAAGGGGGTCCCGTGGGGGCGTGCCGTCGAAGAGGACGGCACCTTCAAACCGGTGGAAGAACTGCGTGACCTCTACGAGCAGGAGCAGGCCCTCCGAAGCGACGGCGACACGATCGTCTACTGCCGGATCGGTGAGCGATCGAGTCACAGCTGGTTCGTCTTGACCCACCTGCTCGGGTTCGACAACGTCCGCAACTACGACGGCTCCTGGACCGAGTGGGGCAACCTCGTTCGTGCGCCGATCGAGACCGGAGACGGCACGACCTGATCGCGGACATCGTGGCTACGTAGCGGCTACGTCGCGTTCGAGCCCTTCGTTCGAGCCCCACGTTCGAGCCCCGACCGCCGTTCGCGAGCATTCAACCGCGCGAGGCATCCAACGCTCGGAGGAGCGTGACCGGGGCGACCTGGCGGTACGCCTCGTCGAGCAGGCTCGCGACCTCGTCCCAGTCGGGGGCGATGTCCAGGCGCAGCCCGATCCAGCCACGATGTCCGACGTACGGGGGACGGAAGAAGCGTTCAGGGTCGGAGGTGGTCAGCTCCTCCTGCACACCCGGTGGTGCCGCACAGATCAGAGCGAGCCGACCATCGCCGTGGTGGTCGTCGCTGAGGTAACACAGGACGCGCTTCTCGCGGATGAAGAACGTCGTCGAGCCGTGGCTGAGACGCTCCGAGATCTCGGGGAAGCCGTTGGTGAGCGCACGTAGTCGTTCGCGTGCTACCTCGACGTCCTTGGCGGCGTAGCGCCGCTCATCGTCGCTGGCGTGATCTTCGGTGTGGATCGTCATGCACGCAGTCTGGCAGGTGGGAGTGACAGGCGTCCACGTACGGCTCCCACGTGTCGAGCCGCGGTTCGGGGGCGAGGTGGGCGCAAGACCCTCCTCGTCCGAGGTGATGCCGGGTAGCGTCGTGATGAGCCCATCCGGCTGGAGTCCAACCGGACGTCCGCCGGACCGAAGCAACGGTGGTCCTGTCCACGGAAGTTGTGGCCGATCCGGCCCTCGAGGTTCCCATGTCCCCGACGCGTCGAGACCGCGTGCCGTATGTCGCCTTCGTCCTGGGTGGCGGAGGCGTGCACGGCGCTGCGGAGGTCGGGATGCTCCAGGCGCTGCACGAGGCCGGCATCACCCCCGACATCGTCATCGGTACCTCGGTCGGCGCGTTGAACGGTGCGGTCCTGGCGGATGAGCCAAGCACGGCGGTCGAGCGGCTCACCGACCTGTGGATCAACGTCGACGAGTCGAGTCCCTTCGACGCCTCGTTGCTGGAACGGGCGAGCACCTTCGCGCGGACGCGGACGCACCTCCACAGCAACCATCGCCTCCGACGCCTGTTGCTCACCCATCTCGATGCTCGTCGGTTCGAGGACCTCGCCGTGCCGTTCCAGTGCGTCGCGGCGAGCATCGAACATGCCGGCGCCCGGTGGTTCGATGACGGGCCCCTGATCCCGCCCCTGCTCGCGACCACGGCGGTCCCCGGACTCCTCCCGCCGGTCGAGATCGAAGGTGAGCACTACCTCGACGGCGGGTTGGTCGACAGCATCCCGGTCAGCCGTGCGGTCGACCTTGGCGCCAGGGAGATCTACGTCCTGCAGGTCGGACGCGTCGAGCAGCCCCTGGTGCCACCCAAACGTCCCTGGGAGGTCGGACTCGTCGCCTTCGAGATCGCTCGGCGACACCGGTTCGTCGAAGCGATGAAACAGATCCCCGATGACGTCGAGGTACAGGTTCTACCGGCCGGGGTCGAGATCCAACACACCGACACCTCGCAGTACCGGTACCGCGACACGTCGAACATCCCCGAACGCATCGCAGCGGCATACGACGCCACACGCACCGCGCTGCAGGAGGGCGAAGGCCGGACTGGGGTGGAGATCGCTGGGGTGGACCCCTGGCCCGACGACGCCGAGACGGGCGTTCGCTCGGGTGAGTCGAGCGGTGCCGATGGGCGAGGACGCGGCCGGTGATGCCCCCGCGGTGGATCCGACGGATCGTGCTCGCACCGGCGGTTCCCATCGCGACCGTCCTGGCGCTGACCTCGCTCCCGATCACCGCGCTGGTCGCGGCGTTCGCGTCCCGGTGGCTCCCCGGGCGCTGGCGACCTCTGCGTCTGCTGTGGATGCTTCTGACGTTCCTGGTCGTGGAGTCGTTGACGATCCTCGCGTCGTTCGGGTTGTGGCTGGCCGCCGGGTTCGGACGACGGCTCGACCGCGAGCGTTGGCAAGCGGCTCACTACGCCTTGATGCGCTGGTACCTCACGGTCCTGCTCGGCTCTGCCGAACGACGCCTACACCTGCGCTTCGAACTCAAGGTCGACGACGATCACCGCGTCGATCGGGCTCGCGGCCGGGATGCTGGCCTGGGACCCGACGCCGATGATCGCGTTGACTCTGGCGTGCCACCTCGAGCCGACGCAGCGCCGCTGGTGGTGCTGAGTCGCCATGCGGGACCAGGAGACTCCTTCCTGCTCGTCCATGGTCTGCTCCTCGCCGGTTACCGCCCGCGGATCGTCCTGCGGAGTGCACTGCGTTGGGTGCCGACCATCGACATCGTCCTCCACCGGGTGCCGAGCTTCTTCGTTGAACGGGGAGCCCCACCCGGGACCGGTACGGCAGCCGTCGCGGCGCTGGCCTCCAGCCTGGAACCGGGAGACGCGCTGGTGCTCTTCCCGGAAGGACGCAACTTCACCCCTGCGCGCCGTACCCATTCGATAGCCAAGTTGGAGGAACTCGGTCAGCACGTCGACGCCGAGGAAGCTCGCGAGTTACGTCACGTCTTGATGCCGCGGACGGGTGGTGCCCTGGCTGCGCTTCAGGCCGCACCAGACGCCGACGTGCTGTTCGTCACGCACCGAGGGCTCGAGGACCTCTCCGGGGTCGTTGACCTTTGGCGCGGCCTGCCGATGGACCGAGAGATCGACGTCGAAGCCTGGCGTGTGCCGGTCGCGGAGATCCCCCGTGCTCGCGAGGCTCGTGCGGCATGGCTCGCCTGGTGGTGGCGGAGGATCGATGCCTGGCTCGTCGACTGCCACGGTGAGGACGCCGTGCCGGACACGGTCCTCGAGGCGGTGGCCGATGTGCGGGAGGAGCTCGAGCAGGTGCCGATCGAAGCGGCCCAGGTGGAGGTTCCGTGGATCGGGCTCGCCGAGTTCGACTCCAGCGGTCCCAGCGTGTCCGATATCGACCGGGAC
>SKNK01000366.1 GCA_007120565.1 Nitriliruptoraceae bacterium
CGGGGGACGCCGATGACGGCGGCCGCGAACCGGGCTCGGAACGGGTGAGCCGCGAGGCCGAACCCGCCGATCCGGCCGGGGTCGAGCCAGAGGCCGAACCCGTGGCGGACGACCGCGCGGCGCCGGACGGCCGTGACGTGGTCCCTGGCGTGATGCCCGACCCCGCCCCCTCGGCGATGACCGATCCGGCCACCGCGATCCACGGGTCGGCCGAGGCCGCGCTGGTGCGGGGTATCGATGCCTCGGCGGCGGTCAGGGAGGCGGCCGAGGTCGCCCTCGATGCCGAGCAGCGCACCGGTTCGCAGGTGGATGTCCTCCGGCGGCTGCAGGAGGACGAGGTCATCTCGGCCTTCATCAAACTGTCCGACCAGTTCCTGGGCGCTCAGGGTTTCACCGAACACGGCTTCCGTCACGCCAACCTCGTCGGCCGCATCGCCCACAACGTGTTGCTCCACCTCGGCGCGGACGAGGAACTCTGCGAGCTGGCCGCGATCGGTGGCTACCTCCACGATGTCGGCAACGTGGTCACCCGCGCCAACCACGGCCTGTCCGGTGCGTGGATCGCCTACGACGCCCTACGTCGGCTCGAGGTCGATCCCTACCGCATCGGCCTGGTGCTCTCCGCGGTCGGCAACCACGAGGAGCAGTACGGCTCGTCGATCGGACCGGTCGGGGCCGCCGTCATCCTCGCGGACAAGGCCGACGTCCACCGCAGCCGCGTGCGCAAGGGCGCGGACACCACAACCGACATCCACGACCGCGTCAACGATGCGGTCACGCACTCCTTCCTCCGCGTCGACGCCGAGGCAGCGACCATCACCCTCGAGCTCGAACTCGACACCGAGCGATCCACGGTGATCGAGTACTTCGAGATCTTCCTCGAGCGCATGATCATGTGTCGTCGCGCTGCGCAGACCCTCGGATGTCGCTTCCTCATCACCGCGAACGGCGTCCCGCTCGGGTGAGCTCGACCATCGGAACCACGTCGTGAACAAGACCCCCCTCCTCGCCTCGATGTCGGCGATCCTGGTGCTCGTATTGGCCGCCGGCATCTACCTCGGCATGGGCGCACGCCCCAACCTCGGACTCGACCTCCAGGGCGGCATCAGCGCGATCTACACCCCGGTGCTGGCTCCGGGTGAGGAAGAGCCCGATGACTTCGAGGAGATCGTCGACGAGGCGATCGAGGTGATCCGTGCCCGTGTCGACTCCCTCGGTGTCGCCGAGCCGGACATCTCGCGGTCGGGCACCGACATCGTCGTCCAGTTGCCGGGTATCGACGACCCGCAACGCGTCGAGGAGCTGATCGGGACCACCGCCCAGCTGGAGTTCCGGCCCGTCATCGAGACGATCCAGCCCGGGGACCCGCGCTATGACGCCGACCCCGGCGACGAGGTGTTCGACGACACCCGTGCGCTCATCGAGGCGTCCGAGATCACCTACCTCGGGGATCGCGAACGCGGCGATCCCATCGAGCTGTTCGACGTCAACCCGGACTGTGACGCCGCGTTCGACGAGCAGCCGTCGCTTCCGACCGGCGAGTTCGGCATCCTGTGCGCAGCACCGGAGATCGACGAGGCAACCGGCGACCAGATCGACCAGGATCCCATCAAGTACGTCGTTGGCGTGGCGCAGGTCACCGGTGAGAACATCGACGACGCGTTCGCCTCCTTCGGGCAGCAGCGCGTCGAGACCGGCCTCGAACTCGACGACGAGGGAGCCACGCTGTTCGCTGGCTTGACCGCCGAGCTCGCGTGCGAGCGTGACCAGCGGCTCCCGGGGGATGGCCGGTTCGCGATCGTCCTCGACAACTTCGTCGAGTCGGCGCCGACCATGTCGTCGGGGGTCCTCTGCGGTACCGGGATCCGAGACGGCACCGCGTCGATCACCCCGGGTGCCGGTGGGGTCGATGAGCAGGAGCGGCAGGCCCAGGACCTGGCCCTGATCCTGCGAACCGGTGCGCTGCCGATCACCCTGGAGCAGGGCAACTTCGAGCTGGTCTCGGCGACGCTTGGTGCCGACTCGCTGCGGTCCGGGCTCATCGCCGGGCTCATCGGGTTGTTCTTCGTCGGCGTGTGGCTGATCTGGTTCTACCGGTCGCTCGGGGTCCTGGCCATGATCGAGCTCGTGGTGTTCGGAGCCTTGGTCGTCGGCATGATCACCCTGCTCGGCAACGTCGGCTTCGCGCTCACCTTGGCCGGTGTCGCCGGGTTGATCGTCTCGATCGGTATCACAGCCGACTCGTCCATCATCTTCTTCGAACGAATCCGGGACGAGGTCAACCTCGGTAAGACCGTGCGGACCGCGGTGCGCAAGGCGTACACCTCGGCGTTCCGCACCAACCTGGCCGGTAACACGGTCACGTTGGCCGCTGCAGCCATCCTGTACTTCCTCGCCGTCGGGCCCGTGCGCGGCTTCGCGCTCATGCTCGGGATGGCGACCCTGCTCGACCTGTTGATCCTGGTGGCGTTCACCCGCCCGGTGGTGTTCCTGATGAGCAACACGAAGCTGTTGACCCGACGCACGGTCCGAGCCTCGGAACGGCCTGAGCGCCGGTCCACCTCGACGGCGGGAGCCAGCGCATGAAGACGCCCAACATCGACTTCATCGGCCGGGCCAAGCGCTTCGCCATGGTCTCGGCATCGCTGATGCTGATCGCGTTGATCGTGCTCGGCTTCCGGGGGTTGGACCTCTCGATCGATTTCGTCGGTGGGGTCTCGTACACGATGACCGACGTACGCGACGATCTCACCTCCCAGGAGTTGAGGGAGGCGGCTGAAGGCGCCGGGGCACAGGATGTGATCGCTCAGGTCCAGTTGAGCGGCGATGACGCGGTCGGCGCCGTCGTGCGTACCGAGGCGATGGACGTCGGAAGCGACGAAGCCAACGCGGTCAGCGACGCGCTCAACGAGGTCGCGCAACCCGCGGAGTTCTCCTTCAGTTCCGTCGGCCCGACCTGGGGTCAGCGGATCACGCGTCAGGCCCTGCAGGCGCTGGTCGTGTTCATGATCGTCATCGTGATCTACATCTCGTTGCGGCTCGAGTTCAAGATGGCCGTGGCGGCGGTGGTCGCCCTCGCGCACGACCTGGCGCTGACCATCGGCATCTATGCCGCGCTCGGGTTCAACGTCTCACCCGCGACGGTGATCGCCCTGCTGACCATCCTCGGGTACTCGTTGTACGACACCGTGGTGGTGTTCGACCGGGTGAAGGAGAACGGCGCGACCCTGGGTGATCCGGGGCGCCGGACCTACGCCCAACTGGTCAACTCGTCGCTCAACGAGGTGCTGTACCGCTCGATCAACACCTCGGTCACGTCGCTGCTGCCCGTCGGTGCGTTGCTGCTCATCGGTGCGCAGGTGCTCGGTGCGACCACGCTGCAGGACCTCGCGTTGGCGCTGTTCATCGGGATGGCGGTCGGGATCTACTCGTCGCTGTTCGTGGCCGGCCCCTTCCTCGCCTGGTGGGGGATGAAGGAGCCCGAGGAGATCCGTCGCGCCGCCAAGGCGGCCAAGGAAGAGGCCGAAGCGGACGGCGAACCGGAGCCCGAGGATGTCGCCGCGCCGGTCGCCGGAAGCCCCGAGGCTCGGGCTCCGATCACCACCGACTACGTCCGCGGGCAGGGCAAGGGCAAGAAGCGCAAGAAGGGAAAGCGGTGAGCGCCGTCGACCTGGACCTGCTCGCCTCGCGGATCCGCGACATCCCGGACTATCCCAAGCCCGGCATCATCTACAAGGACATCACGCCGCTGCTGCTCGACCCAGTCGCCTTCGCGATGACCATCGTTGGCCTTGCGGGTCAGATCGGGGATCTGGCGGTCGACAAGGTCGTCGGCATCGAAGCCCGAGGATTCATCTTCGCTGCGCCACTCGCGTACCGCCTCGGCGCCGGGTTCATCCCAGCGCGCAAGGCCGGGAAGTTGCCTGGCCACTCGCAGTCGGTCGACTACGAACTCGAGTACGGCGCCGAGACCTTGGAGATCCACTCCGGCGCCATC
>SKNK01000510.1 GCA_007120565.1 Nitriliruptoraceae bacterium
GGTGGCCCCGCCCGGGCGGAGGATGAGCACGCATGGTGGACGGGCGGGGCCACGGTCGCTGGCGGGAGAGGACCAGCTGGGACTAGCTAACACCTCCTATCGCGATAGGCGCAAGCGATCAGCTCGACGAGTTCGCAGCAGGACCCGCGGAGCCGCCCCGGGGTGGACCCGTCGAGGTGTCCGATCCCCGACGATGGCCGGTTCCGGACCTTGCCTCCTGCCGACGTTGGGACAAGGGTTGGGGGTGGCCCCAGAGCGTTCAGCGGAACACCGTGACCTTCTTCTCGCAGCGCGCGATCAGGTGTCGGCAACCACCAGCCGGTCACGTCCGGCGTGCTTCGCCGCATACAGCGCACGGTCAGCCTCGTCGAAGACCCTTCCAGCGACCCCACCCCGATCAACTCCCGCCGCGGTGCTCGCCGCACCCACGCTGACGGTGATCCTCACCGGGTCGTCGATCTCGGAGATCCTCCGTCGGATGCGCTCGCCGACCTCCTGTACGTGGTCAGCCTCCGCGCCGTACATCAGCACGGCGAACTCCTCGCCGCCCGTCCGGGCGACGACATCCCCAGGACGGACCGCAGAGCGCATCGCCTCGGCGACCGCCACGAGCGCCCGGTCCCCAACCGGATGACCATGGGTGTCGTTGACCCGCTTGAAGTGGTCGATGTCCACCACGAGCACGCTGAGCGACGTCCCCGGTTCGGCTCCATCCCCGCCCAGTGCATCCACCGCCTGCGCGAGCTCCTGGTGGAAGGCACCGTGGTTGAGACATCGGGTGAGCGAGTCCAGCCTGGCCAGGTCGCCCAGTTGCACGGTCAGGTTCCGCAGGGTGCGATGCTGTTGTGCGTACCCCTCGGCGATCGCACTGCCGACGGCAGCGGCAAGGAGCGGACTTGCGACGAGCAGCGCAGCCGTACCCGGATCGAACGTGCCGGTGAGAGGTCCGGTCATCACGGAGAGCAGGCTCGCAACGCCACCCACGGTCACGACGGCGCGGGTCCTCGCAACGACCGCCGCGTACACGACGGGCAGGGGGTAGAGGACCTGGAGCGGACTCTGGAAGCCACCGTCGATGACGCAGGCGACCGTGATCGCTCCGGCAAGGATCCCGAGCCACGCGACCGTCACTCGCACGGCGCTTGCACCGTCCTGGATCAGCCGGTTCCAAGGGAGCAGCCGCAGCCCTGCGGCTACCACGGACGCGACCCCGATCGTCACCCACAACCACACGCGACCAGGGCGATCAGGTGTCAGGGCGGCGTACACCACCACCGCGACGATGGTGGTCAGTGCCAGCCGCACGCCGAGGATGATCGCCCGCCGCCAGTGGCCATGCGTCGACCGGAGGTCCGTACCCGAAGGCGATTGAAGCACCATGCATGACCCATCGACCATCTGCCTGCGGAGGAAAGCGCAGACAAGGCGATGAGGTGGCCACCCTGATCGGCGCCGGTCGGCGCCGTGACGAGGGCGGCCACGCAGGGGCATCCGACCCAACGCTCGGTGACCTTGAGGGCTAGCTGCTCGCAGCTCGGCGACCGAGGCTGTTGGGATGGTGGAAGACCTGTCGTTGGCCGATCTGCTCACCGGGCTGGTGGGCGGCCTCGCCTTGTTCCTCCTCGGCATCCAACAGTTGACACGAGCGCTGCAGAACCTGTCCGGCAGCCGTCTCCGCGAAGCCTTGGCACGTCTGTCGCGCAACCCGGCGATCGGCGCGACCAGCGGGGCGGTCACCACGGCCATCATCCAGTCGTCGACGGCGACCATGGTGCTGTTGATCGGCTTCGCGTCAGCAGGCGTCATGACGGTGCGTCAGGCGATCCCCGTGGTCCTCGGCGCGAACGTGGGCACGACGTTCACGATGCAGGTGATCGCCTTCGACGTGACGCGCTTCGCTCTGCTGATGATCGCCGCAGGGTTCGCCATCTCGGCCATCGGGCGGTTCAACCCCGTCCACCAACCGGCCCGTGTGCTGCTCGCACTCGGCTTGGTGTTCTTCGGCATGGACGTGATGGCGCAAGCGGTCTCGCCCCTGCGGGGATCGGGCGAGGTCCTCGGCTTCCTGGCCGGCGACGCGAACATCGTCGTCGCGATGCTGATCGGAGCCGCGTTCACCGCCATCGTGCAATCGTCGTCGGCCACGTCCGGGGTTCTGGTCGTGCTGGCGAGCCAGGGTCTGCTGGACCTGCGCACGGGGATCGCGATGGCGCTCGGGGCGACCATCGGGACGTGCGTCACCCCATTGCTGGCTTCGATGGGTAGGAACCGGGCCGGCCAACGCATCGCGACGGTCCACGTGCTGGTCAACGTCGTCGGCGTCGGGATCTGGCTCGCACTCCTCCCCCAGCTGGAGGCCTTGGCCGTCTGGATGTCGCCGAGCGCTTCCGAGCTCACCGGCGTCGACCGGATCGCCGCGGAGGTCCCCCGCCAGCTAGCGAACGCCTACACCTCCTTCAAGGTGATCAACCTCGTCACCTTCATCGGCCTCACGAGCGTGCTCGTGAAGGTGGTGACACGGCTCCTCCCCGACCGCCCCGAGGAGGACATGGCCGGTTCGCGCTACCTCGAGGACGACGCGTTGGACACCCCGGACGTCGCGCTCGAGCTCGCGCGCCTCGAGGTGGTCCGGCTCGGCGGAGAGGCCGTCGCGATGGTCGATGCGGCGATGCCGACCGTGCTCCACGGGAGCGACGACGAGCTCGACGAACTCGCCGAACGCGATCACCGCATCGACGCGATCCACGAGGACCTCTTGGTCTACCTCGGTCGTCTGAGCCTGGAGGGGCTCTCCGGCGCACAGGCACGTGAGCTGTTCCTGCTCATCTCGATCGCCAGCGACCTCGAGGCGATCGGCGACATCGTCGAGATGAACCTGGTGCAGTTGGGCAAGCGACGTCTCCGCGAGGCGGTGCTGCCCAGCCGCGGGACCACCGAGGTCTTCGCCGACCTGCATCGTGCGGTGACGGAGCGACTGGCACACACCGTCACGGCGCTGCGGACCGAGGACCGTGACCTCGCCCGCCGGATCGTCGGCGAGAAACAGGAGTTCACGGACCAACGCCAAGAGGTCATCGCCCACCTGACCCGACGGCTCCGGGCCGACGAACCCAACCGGATCCGTTCCTACGAGCGTGAGGTCGAGGTCGTGGGGCAGCTCCAGCGGATCACCGGACTCACCCGCCACATCGCCCGGAGCGTCGCCGGGGAGGAACCCCTACCAGGCTCGGAGCAGGCGATCGGCAGCTGAGCTGACCGGCGGCTCCGTCAGGTGCGGGCGGCGACCAGCGGGTCGACGTTGTGGTTCGCGCGGAACAGGTTGTCGGGATCCCAGCGCTGCTTGATCTCGGACAACCGTCGGTAGTGCTCGCCGTAGGCGGCCGCGACACGGTCACCGTCATCGACATCGAGGTAGTTGACGTAGACCCCACCTGTGGCGTGTGGGGCCATCGCCTCGTGGACACGTCGGACCCAGGCGATCTGCTCCTCGTCGTCTGCGGGCTCCGTCCAACCGGCTTGGACCGCGAAGCCGAAGGTCGCTTGCCGGTGTGGCCAAGCCGTCGCGTCCGCCGGGCGACGCGCGATGGCCCCACCCAACGACTCGAGGAAGATCATGGTGAAGGGCCCAGGCAGGTGGTCAACGACCCCCAGGAGCGCATCGATCGCTCCGTCGGAGAGTTCGGACAGCAGGTGCGCCTTGCCGTAGTACCGGACGCCGTCAGGGGTGCCCGCGTCGAAGCTCGATTGGAAGGTCGCGTAGGGCATCGGTGCGACCACCTCGAGGAAGGGCTCACCGATCTCCACCACCCTGGCGACGACCGGCTCGCCTTCGACGACCGGACCGCTGTAGCAACCAACCAGGGCCAAGGCGGGCTTGCCGTGCAGTTCCTCGGGGAAGCCCTCGACGGGGGGCACGTTCATGATCATCGGGTAGCAGCCCAACTCGTCGGGCGCCTCGGCCATGACCTCGCGGTACGCGCGCAGCACGTCCCGAGCGTCATCGAAGTGGTGGAACGCCTGGACGGTCAGCACCTCAGGGCCCACCGGATGCATCTGGAACTCGAAGGAGGTCACGATCCCGAAGTTGCCACCACCACCTCGGAGTGCCCAGAACAGGTCGGGATGCTCGTGCTCACTGGCGTACACCAGCTCACCGTCCGCCGTCACGACGTCGGCCGCGACGAGGTTGTCACTGGCCAGGCCGAAGGTTCGCGCCAACCACCCGATACCACCGCCCAAGGTCAGCCCGGCGACGCCGGTCCCCGAGTGGACCCCGGCAGGGGTCGCCAGCCCGAAGGTCTGCGCCTCTCGGTCGAACTGCCCAAGGGTTGCGCCCGGCTCCACCCGTGCCGTGCGGGTGTCAGGATCGACCCGAACCGCGTCCATCTCCCCCAGGTCCACCACCAGGCCGTCGTCGCACACCGCCTTGCCTGCCGCCTGGTGTCCGCCCGCCTTCACCGACAGGGGCATGCCGCTCGCCCGCGCGAAGCGGACACAGGCGAGCACGTCGGCAGCACTCTCGCACCGGGCGATCGCGGCGGGATGACGGTCGACCATCCCGTTCCAGACCGCTCGCGCCTCGTCGTAACCCTCATCTTCAGGTCGGAGGAGCTTGCCACGCAGTGCGTCCTCCAGCCCTTCCAGCGTCGTTGCCATCTCGGCCTGTCCCATCTCGTCCTCCGTGGTCGGTATCGCCGTGCCCCCGCACGTGTCAGCACCGACCATGGCACTAAGGCCGCCGCCTTAGCATCAGGAGAACTCCCTACATCGGCCCTACTGGCCGGTGAGGCCGAGCTCATGCGCGACCGCAGCGGCTTCGGTCCGGCTGCCGACCTCGAGCTTGCGCAGGATGTTGGACACGTGGACCGACACCGTCTTCTCGCTGATGAACAGCGAGGTGGCGATCTGTCGGTTCCTCCGGCCTTCGGCGACCAGGTCGAGGACCTCGAGTTCCCGGTCGGTGAGGCCGAGGTCGACGTCGAGGTGGTCGACCTCCCCCGGGTCCGATGCGCTCCGCCGGAGCGGGAGACGGGCGCGACGGGTGAGGTCCTCGACGCGTGCAACGATCCGCTTGGCGCCCACCTGCTGGGCATCCGCATGGGCTGCGACAGCGGCCTCGACCGCCTCGTCACGTCGGCCGGACACGATCAGGGCCTCCACGTACCGCCATCCGGCGTAGACCCGCCAGTAGGCGTAGGCCGCCTGACTCCGAGCCACTTCCCACCGGGACGGATCGGGCTCGACCAGCCGAGACCGTTCCGCTTCGGCAAGGGCGAGGTAGGTCGCCGGCGTCTCGAACTGGGGGGACCCCTCGAAGGCAAGGGGGTAGCGCTCGAGCCAGTCCCGCATGGTCGCCAAGGTGTCCTCCACGCATACACGGTGCTCGTCGGGATCGTCGTCACCCGCACCGCCGGTCGCGTGCCGATCCCTCAGAGCCGCGTCCACCTCGGCGCGGACGAGTGCCCGCATGGTCCCCAACCGGTAGGCAACCTCGGCCGTGGCCACCTCGGTGTCGAGGTGGCGACGGACCACCTCGCGGACGTCGGTCAGGCGCTCCTGATCCGCCGCGATCTCCGCCTCGAGGGGGAGCACGTCGTGGTACCAGCGCGTCGGGACCCCTTCGACGTGCAGCCTCGCGATCTCCTGCTCGGCGGTTCGCAGGTCGCCCCGCATCCAGGCGAGCGAAGCTCGCACGGTCCCGACACCGGTTCCGGAGTAGCCCTCTGCTGGCACGTCCTCCATCCGAGCCACGACCTCCTCGACCCGGTCCCAGGCGCCGCTCCGCAGGAACGCGAACCCGACGTGGATGAGTAGCCCCGCAGTCAGGTGTGGATCGATCCGACCCTCGTCGAGCCACTGGAGCGTGTCGACCGCCAAGCGGTGGCTGCCATCGCCTCCGACGGCACTGTCCAACAGGTGGAGCGTGTCGAACAACACTCCGCGTGCGCGCAGCTGGAGACGACGATCCTCCAGGGACTCCGCCTGTGCGAGGGCCTCCCGTAGGCAGGTCTCCGCCTCCTCCAGCTCACCGGTCCAGGCGAGCGCGCCGCCGAGGACGGTCAGCGCTTGGCATCGCAACCGGTCATCATCGGTCTCGTTGGCATCCGCGACCGCCTTTCGCGCGTGGGCCAGAGCATCGTGTGGTTCACGAGAGGTGCTCAGCCTGAGGAACGTTGCATGGGTCATGGCGACCTGTGCCGTCGTGGCCGAGGGAGACGCGTTCCGGACCAGTCGGCTGGTCTTCTCCGCCTCGCGGAGCGCGGCGTCACCCTGTCCCGCGTTCCAGCGTGCCCTCGCCAGCCGGTCCCGGACCGAGGCTTCGCGCAGTGTCTCCTCGGGCTCAGCAGCGTCGACGCTCTCACTACTGGCCACCAGCACCTCCAGGTGGTGGACCGCCCGCCCCCAAGCCCCCGCGTCGGCAGCGACCTGAGCCGCGGCGTCACGGATGGCCTCCTCGGTTCGGCCCAGCACCGACGGGTCGATGTGTTCCAGCAGGTCGAGTGTGCGCTCGAGGTGGGTGAGGGCGTCGGTATACGCGGTGACCTCCGTCGCTCGGTCCGCCGCAGCCAGCGACGCGACAGCCGCCTCGGTCGGCTGCCCCGCCAAGTGCCGGTGGATCGCGAGCGCCGCATGAACATCGGACCCTCCGCCGGGCGCGAGGTCAGGGCGGGCCTCCAGACCATCCGCCACCATCCGGTGGAGTTCCGCCCGCTGTTCAGGCAGGAGCTGGTCGGCTGCAGCCTCACGCACCAGTGCGTGCCGGAAACGCAACCCGTCGCTGTCCACGATGAGGAGCTGATGCTCGACCGCAGGACGGAGGCCGTCAGCGAGTTGCTTCCCACCGATGTCGACCGCGACGGTGAGCAGTTCCTCGGTGAACCGCTCGCCGATCGTCGCCGCGTGGGCGAGGAGCCACCGGGTCGACTCCGGCACGACGGTGAGACGCGCGGCGACGATGTCGTGGAGGCCTGGGGAGAGCGTCTCCAGGTCGTCGGTCGCCAGCAGCTCCTCGACGAAGAACGGGTTGCCGCCGGAGCGGGTCGCGATCCGTTCGGTCACCTCGTGAGGTGGGCGTTCACCGGTCACGCCGACGATCAACGCCTCGACTCCGACGCGGTCCAACGGCGGGATGTCGCAGCGCGTGACCTGCGGTAGGCGAGAGAGTTCTGCGAGCAGATCAGCGAACGCAGGGTTGCTCGCCACCGACTCGGTGCGCAGTGTCGCGAGCAGGAGGAGCCTGCCGTCGCGCATCGTCCGAGCGAGGTAGCGCAGCAGATCCAGCGTGGCCTGGTCGGCCCAGTGCAGATCCTCGAACGCCAGAACCAGGGGTCGCTCCGACCGGAGCCGGTCGACGAGGTCGATGATCGCCATGAACAGCTGATCACGCCGAGTGGCGGGATCGGTGTCTCCCCGTCGCGAGTGCGCGGGAGACGGGTCGCTCAGGCTCGGCACCAGCCACGACAGTGCCTGACGGCTCGGACCGAACACCTCCGCAGGAGAGCGTGAGGGTTCCTCACGCGCGAGCTCCCGCACCATCTCCGCGACGGGCGCGAACGACTGGGGAGCACTCCCGAACGAGATGGCGTGGCCCACCAGGACACGGTCACCGGCCTTGGTTGCCTCCTCTGTCAAGGTCCGAAGCAGTCGGGACTTCCCTATGCCTGCCTCTCCACGCACCAGAACCAACTGTGGCTGGCCGGAGCGAGCCACCTCGAAGCATGCCTCGATCTCCCGGAGCTCACGGCTCCGACTGACCAGGTCCGGACTGCTGATGCGATGCCACATGGCGTCAAGCATGCCAGGTCGCCGCCGGAGGTCCCGTGGCGTCGGCTCAGTTCGTCGGTTCCTTCAATTCGATCTCAGCGTTGTGCAGCCGGCAGCCGAAGAACGCGTCGGGGTTGTCCGGATCGAGCATCGGCCCCGACGTGCACTCCCAGCCCAGGATGCCCGGCTCGTAGGGCAAGGCATCCAGGTCGGCGGCGTCGGAGAGCATCCACTCTATGAGGTCGAGCAGGAAGGCTGTTGCGACCTCCTCCGCGATCTCGCAGGGCTCGGCGCCACGCACGTACAGGTCGAAGCCGTCCGATGACGCCTGTGCGTCACCGAGCATGCCGAGATCCCCTTCGAGGGTTCCGCAGTACTCCTCTTCGGTGAACCGCGAGTCGGGTTGCTCGTCGCTTGCGGCTGGCTCTTCGCCCTCCGATGGACCTTCACCTGCCGGCGGCCCATCGCCCGCGACCGGTGGGTCGTCTTGATCGAACATGAGGTTGATCGTTGCGTCCCCACGGTGGCAGCTCGCGGCGATGCCCTGGTCCATCCCGGCCGCGGTCGCCGGCCCGCAGGACCAGCCCTCGACCTCGGTGGCGCTTCCCATGGACTGGTTGACGTACCGCTCCGCCACCGCACCAGCTTCCTCGCAGTCGACGGATCCCCCACCGGGCTCCACCGCGAAGACATCGCCGGTCTCCCGGCGCTCCACGGTGCCGCAGCCGTCGCCAGCGGCCTCGGTGTCGGCACCTCGCCGCGCCGTGCCGTCAGCTTCCCCGCGCGTCCCCGTCGGGCGGTCGAACCGTGAGCCGTCACGGATGTCGGTCACCTCGAACGACTCGATCTCCTCCTCGGAGGGCTCGACGACGATCACCACGCCTTCGCGGAAGTTCTCCCACCGCTCGCCGGCGTACACCTCCTCGGGTTCCACGGTTGGCTCGAGCAACGGGTTGCCGCACTCGCAGTTGACGACGGGAACCCCGTGCCGGTCGACGAGGACCGCCGTCCCACGTTGCAGAACGGCTTCGCGCGGCGTCGCCTGACCGTCGACGTACCCATGGTTGAGCACACGGGTATCGGCGCCCAGGTTGACCGGCGTGAGTTCATCGAGCAGCCCGGAGATCTCGTCGACGTCGATGCCGTGGACGCCGGCCCAGGCCCGAGCCTTTTCCGGGTTGTCGGCCAGGAACTCCGCGATCTGATCGGGATCACACGATCCCTGTTGGTTCGTCCCGCCGTACAGCCCAGGTGTGGCGGCATCCACGCTGAGGTAGCCATCGTGTTGCACGAGCGCTTCAGCCGGGTCGGTGTGTTCAGCGTCATCCACATCGCCTTCGGGGTGAGGCGCACCGAGTTCGGAGAACGCGAGCAGGTACTCATCGGGTTCGGGTGCAGCACGATCCGTGAACGGGTTGGGCCCGGGGTCCCCCGCGGGTTCGAGCAGGACCTCGCCCGAGGCCTCCGGCTCCTCCGGCTCGGTGGTCGCTGCTTCCTCGACGTCCTCCGTCTCCCCACCGAAGCCAGCGAGCAGGTCTTCGAGTTCCCCACATCCGCTCAGCGCCAGAAGGGCCACCGCCCCGATGATCGCCGTGAACCAGGTTCGCACGCGCCCCATGATGTTGCTCCCCTTCCATCCCTACCCCAATAGTGGATGGGCGCAGCGATAGCCCCACGCTGCCGCCCCTTGCTCGTGCCCTGTCCCACACTCTAGGGAGGGACGCACATGCCAGCAAGGACAAGTCCGGCGCCGCGTCCCGGCCCTACCCAGGTGGGCCTAGGGGCGGACGAGCGCGTCCTCGGGGTCTTCCGCATCCGGCAAGGGGCCAGGCCCGGGGGTCGTCGGTGGCTCCTCGCCCGACTCGATCGGGGTGTCCCACACCCCGAGGTCCAGTAGGCGCTGCCCGACTCGAGTCAGGGCCGTGACGGCTTGGCCGCGCTGCAGTGGCTCGGTGTAGCCGAACCGGTCCGACTCGATCCCCGCGACGATCCCGATGGAGTACAGGGCCTCGATCGAGGGCCCGTGGGTCTGGCCAAGATCCAGGAACGGTGACGACGCCTCCTCGATCTGATCCCCACCGACGTCGGTCAGGACCCGCTCCATGACGCTTGCCGCCTGGGCACGGGACAAACGGTCGTGCGGGGCGAAGCGGTCACCCCCCACCCCGTTGAGTAGACCGGCCTCGAACAACGCACCGATCGCCTCTCGGTGAGGGTTGTCGTCCCCGACATCGACGAACGGGTGCTCGCCCACCTCGGGAAGAAGCGGCACGTCAGCGGCTCGCAGCAAACGATGGATGAGCGAGGCGAAGGCGGCACGGGAGACGTCATCTCCGGTACCGAATCGGTTCTCGTCGAAGCCGCGGATGATCGGTTCGCCATCGGCGCTGAGCATCGACGACAAGCAGTCGATCGCCTCTGCGTGAGCCGTGCCACGATCGTAGAACGGCGCTTGCTCGGACCCTTCGCAGAACTCGATGACCGGCAGGACCGAACCCTCGGATCCCTCATCCGTCTCAGCGACGGCCCCGGCGCTCGTGCTCACGAGCAAGCCCAAGAGCAGAACCCCGACACACCACCCGCGTCCGCGTCGTTCCATCCCACACCTCACACGCCAGCAGGACTGACCTCGCTCACGGCCACATCCCGTATAGCGCTGGACCCTACCGACTACGAACCGATCGCGAGGCGTCCGTAGAGAGGAGCCGGTTGCCGTCGGTAGGCTGACCCGCACCTTCCAGTGTGTTGGTTCATCAGGCTCCCCCCACCCGCGGAGCTTCACACGGAGCCAACCGCGGAAGTCCCGCCCTCGTAGCTCAGGGGATAGAGCACCGGTTTCCTAAACCGGGTGTCGCAGGTTCGAATCCTGCCGAGGGCGCGCTTGCGATGTCGCGAGACATCGATGATGGGTATCTCGGGACATCGTTGACACCGGGAGGGCGGGATCTCGCTGCCGAGGGTGGCCGATGCCCCGAGCGCCGTCCGAGCAACGTTCACCTCCGGCGCCGGATCTCGGTCAAGCCACCTCGGTAGGATCGCCGCGATCGACCGACGACCAGCGCCTAGCGCCGATGGCATGATGCCCGAGCACGACCCAGGCGCCGGTCCCATCCCGGGGGAGCTTCCGTCATGCGCGAGACGGCACGATGAGCCAAGCGCCGCCGCCTGGCGACCACCGACCGGAAGACGATCCGCCGCCACCTTCCGGGCCACCGCTGCCCGTTGGCCCACCGGCTGCGGCCGGCCAACCGCCGCCACCACCCCCGAAACGGCCCAACCGGCGGCGTTGGATCATCGCTGGCCTGGTCCTGCTGCTGGTCCTCGGCGGGTGTGGGGCGCTCGCGGCCACGGGAGCGGTACGGGCGTTCCGTGGGATGACGGCTCCCGTCGACGTCGCTAACGACTACCTCGATGCCGCCCGCGGCGGAGACAACGTCACCCGCTACCCGTGCGACCCCACGATGGCCACCGACCCCGCCGTCAGCGCATCGACCGGGCAGAACCTGCACAGCGTGTCCATGAGTGGTCCTCGAGCAACCGTGACCGGAAGCTTGACGCTGCAGGACGGTCGGGACACCGACATCCGGATCCGCCTGGGCCGCTCGAACGACGAGTGGTGCGTCGACGACGTCGACCTCTGACCCAAGCCCACCAAGGTTCGTCGTCGCCCTGGGCCAACGCCTACCAGACTCGCTGTTCTCCGCCTCGTACCCTCGCGTCACTGCGATCCGGAAGGCGCGGCGCGACCGCCGCTGGCAGAAGACGAGGCTCGGATGCGACCCCGCTCCATCGCGTTGGCGACCTCGTTGGTCCTGCTCGCCGCCGGAGTGGTCGTCGGGGCGGTCCTCGCCGTCGAGCGCGGCGGCGGTGACCTGGCGAGCGAGGAAGCACCGGAGGCGGATCTCGGAACGCCCGACGAGGCAGAGATCGAGCACCCGGTGGAGGAGCCCGTCGAGTCCGGACCAGGTGAGGAGGAGGCCGCTCCCGCGGAAGCGCCGGTGCCCGAAGAGCCCCTCGAGGAGGAAGCAGCCGAGCCAGAGGCGCCAGCCGAGCCCGAACGGATCCTGCCTCCGGGACCGCCTTCGGATGAACGGACCCTGGAGCACGTCACCACGATCTTCGGCAGCATCTCACCGAAGTCGGTCGTCGCCTCTCACACCGGCGTCTTCTTCGCGCAGAACATGATGTACCTGCACACCATCACGGTCTACAACCGCGACCACGAACTGGTCGCCACGATCAACGACACGATCAACCTCACCGACTTCGGCTACGACGGTCCTGACGCCGACCTGCGCGGCGCGCCGGTCGAGATGGCCTTCTCCCCGGACGGTACGTACGCCTACGTCTCCAACTACAAGATGTACGGCCCCGGGTTCGACCGCGGCGGCACCGACACCTGCTCCCCCGCCGACAACTACGACGACAGCTTCCTGTACCGCGTCGACGTCGAGACCCTGGAGATCGATCAGGTCATCGAGGTCGGCGCCGTCCCCAAGTACGTCGCCGCCACACCCGATGGCCGCTACGTGCTGGTCTCCAACTGGTGCAGCTACGACGTGAGCATCATCGACGTCGAGGCAGCACGTGAGCTCGGCCGGGTCCCGCTCAGCCGCTACCCCCGGGGCATCGCGATCACCGGCGACGCCTCCACGGCCTACGTCGCTCTGATGGGCACCTTCGACATCGCCGTGTTGGACCTCACCGCGATCGACGATGCCGATCACCTCGACGTCACCGATGACCGAGGCTGGCCGCACGCTCAGGACCCACCGGAGCTCGACGAACTCCACCTGGACACCCTGGCGGGGGTCGGGCGATCGCCTCGCCATCTCGTGCTCGACCCCGACGAGCGCTACCTGTACGCCACCCTCAACGGCGAGGGCGTGGTCGTGCGGCTCGACCTCGAGACCGGCGAGGAGGTCCGGGTTGCCACCGGCAGCGCACCTCGCAGCATGGACATCTCCGCGGACGGCAAGGCGCTCTACGTCGTCAACTACAACTCGGACACGGTCAGCAAGGTCCGTACCGAGGACATGTCGGTGATGCAGACCATCGACGTCGATGACCGCCCGATCGGCATCACCTACGACAAAGCCACCGCCGAGGTGTGGGTCGCCCACTACTCCGGCAGCATCCGGGTGCTGCAGGATCGGTAACCGCGAGGCCTGCCTGCTGACGTGCAGCGAGGCTGCGGAGCTGCGGAGCTGTCGACCGCGAGCCACGCGGTCATCCGACGTCGCCCTCGACCCGCCCGGCTCCCGCCGCCGCATCGCAGAGGTGTATCGCGCCGGTTCGGTCCGGATGATGGCGGGCGTACGCCTCGAGGACCCTGGCACCGATCGACTCTGCACGGTCCCGCTTGGCGAGCGCGATGATGGCACCGCCGAACCCCCCGCCGGTCATCCTGGCCGCCGTCGCGCCCGCGTCTCCCGCCAACTCGACGAGCCGGTCCAGTTCGGGGATCGACACCTCGAAGTCGTCGCGGAGGCTGGCATGGCCCGCGGCGAAGATCCGACCCAGACGATCGAGGTCGTCCGCCTTCAAGGCGGCCTCGGCCTCGAGCACACGCGCATTCTCGGTCACCACGTGGCGCAGACGGCGGGCGGGCACGTCCTCCAGCCGGTCGAGGAGTCCGTCGAGCTCTGCCGGGTCGACATCCGATGGGCGACGCCCATCGAGCACCGGAAGGGCCGACTGGAGTTCCGCGGTGCGTTGTCCGTAGGCCGAGCTCTCCAGTTGGCGGCGGACCCCCGAGTCGACGATGAGCAGCGCATGGTCGGAGGGCAGCGGCACGTGCCGGTGGTCCAACGTGCCGCAGTCGAGCAGGACCGCGTGTCCAGCGCGGCCGAGCAGCGACGCGGCCTGGTCCATGATCCCCGACGGCACCCCGACCGCGCGACGCTCGGCACGTCGACAGGCCGCGGCCATCTCCAAGGGTGACAACGTCATCCGCGCCACGTCGCACAGCGCAACGGCGATCACCACCTCCAGCGCCGCAGACGACGACAGGCCCGCCCCCTGCGGAAGGTCCGAGCGCAACTCGCCTCGACAGCCCACCGGGTCGCGCCCGAGCGCCGCGAGTTCGGCGGCGACGGCAGCAACGTAGCGACCCCATCCACGTGCGGGTGCCTCGGTGCCGTCCGCCCGGATGTCGACCCTGCCCACCGCGCTCGACGAGGTCAGGA
>SKNK01000171.1 GCA_007120565.1 Nitriliruptoraceae bacterium
CACCCCGACGATCAGGCCACTCAGGTGCACCCACGTCGAGGCGACGAACGGGTTGATCCGTTCGCCGAACGCGCCGATCAAGGCCGACTGCACAGCGATCAACACACCGGCGAGGATGGCTGCAGGCAGGGCGATGTTCACGAGGGTCTCCGCAGGGACGGCGAGGTAGCAGCCCGCGAGCGTATCCCAGCCGCACCTACGAACTCACCCAGCGGCGTCCCGGGTCCACCCGCGGCGCAACACCCCGTCCGGCGCCGAAGCCCGCCCTGGCGATCCGGAGCGTCAGAAGCAGGCGCGCGCGAGCCAGGGGTAGGGGTTGACCGCGGATCCGCCACCCGGGTGACGCTCGAAGTGGATGTGCGCCGGCCCGCCCCGGGCGTTCCCGGTGTTGCCGTTGTAGGCGATGTGGTCACCGGCCTGGACACGGTTGCCTGCCGCCCCTGCGGGGGCGTAGCCCTGGAGGTGGGCGTAGTAGTAGACCTGGTTGTCGTCACCGCGCAGGTACAGCGTCCGACCCCCGAGGCGGTTGTTCGACTGGCGGAGGATCACCCCGTCCGTGAAGGCGTAGACGGGCGCACCCATCGGCCCCATCATGTCGGTGCCCTTGTGTGACCGTCCCCCGGAGCGCGCGAACCCCCACGAGTCGATGAAGTGGGTGAGCCACGGGTCGAGTGGGCAGGCGTAGGTGCCCTGTTGGCCACCTTGGTTGATCGTGCGCTGGCGGGAGGCGATCTCCTCGAGCGCGGCCACCTGCTGTTCCGCTCCCTCGAGTTCGCCCTCGATCCCCTCCCGGAGCTCGGCGAGCTCCCCGGTGTGGACCTCGAGCTGTTCCTCCCGCTCGAGCTTCAACTCACGGGTCTGCTCCAGTCGGGCCCGAACCGCGACCGCATCCTCGAGGTCGGCGACCTCGCGCTGTTGGATCGTGGCGAAGAAGCTCGCTCGTTCGACGGCGACGTTGGGGCCCTCGGCCGCGAGCAGCGTCTCGAGCTCGGTCCCGGCTCCGTGCATGTACACCTGGCGCGCTCGGATCGCGAGCCGTTCGTCGATGCTCTCGGCCTGCTCGACCAGCCGCGCCTCCTCGCGCTCGAGGTCGTCGAGTTCGGCCCGGAGCTCCTCGGTCGCGGCCACGATCTGCTCGTACCGTTCGCTGACGTCCTGGAGCTCCTCCTGCAGCGTCGAGACCCGGTCGCGCGCACCATCGAGGTCCTGCGCGACCGCGCTGAGCGGCAGCACCGCGACCGCCGCCGCGCCGATCAGGGCGCAGGAGGCAACGAGCAAGCGACGCATGTGGCAGGGCTCCGAGCGGTCAGGGGGCGACCCGGGGGGTCAGCAACCGACGATGAACGACGATGAGCGCGGGTGGAAGCGTGCGGGTAGCCGGGCTGTACGCGGCGGTTCGGCTACCAGGATGCCGTATCGACGCTCCGGACGCGAAACGGGCGCGCCGGTCAGAAGCAGGCCGCCGCGAGCCAGGGGTAGGGGTTGATGGCGGCGCCTCCTCCGGGGTGCAACTCGAAGTGCACGTGCGGAGCGCTGGGCGAGGCGTTGCCCGTCGATCCGTTGCGAGCGATCAGCTGCCCCGCGGTCACGCGGTTGCCGACCGCTCCCGCAGGTTCGATCGAGTTGAGGTGGGCGTAGTAGTAGACGTTGCCGTCGTCCCCGCGCAGGTACAGACCCAGACCACCGAGCGGACTGTGCGAGTGGCGCTGGATCACCCCGGAGGTGATCGCGTAGGTCGGGTGGTTGTGCGGGGCGAAGACGTCGGTCCCCCGGTGACTGCGGCCTCCGCTACGCGGCGCCCCCCAGGTGTCCCGGAAGCGGAACGCGCGGTCGAAGATGCACGCGTAGATGCCCTGCTGCGGGCCGCGATCGATGCGACGCTGCCTCGACACGAGCGAGCGGATCTGGGTGGCTCGGGATTCGGCGGCTTCGAGGCGATCCTGCAGCTCCGCGGCGGCGGCATCGAGTTCGGCCTCGAGCTCACGAAGTTGCTCCTCACGATCCCGGACGAGGCTGCGGGCCTGGTCGAGTCGGAGGTTGGAGGAGACCGCGTCCTCGAGCCGGACCCCTTCGCGGTTCTGCAGCGCCGCGACCATCGCGGCACGCTCGACCGCAGCCTGCGGCCCATCCGAGGTCAGCATCACCTCGAGGTTGGACCCGGCCCCCTGCTTGTAGACGCTGCGGATCTGCAGCCGGACGGCACGCGTCGCCTCCTCGGCCTGCTGCTCGTAGCGGCGCTCCTCCTGACGCAGCTGCTCGAGCTCCTGCTCGGCCAGCTCGATCTGCGCCCACGCCGCTTCGTAGGCTTCGGTGGCCTCGTCCAGCTCCTCCTCGAGGCCCTCCACGACCCGCTCGGCATCGTCGAGGTCGTCGAGCGTCTGCGCGTCCGCGGTCACCGGCACCGCCAGTTCCGGGACCAGCAGCGCGATGCCCGCCGCGACCACCGCGACCCGGATCGTGCGTGCACGCACTCGCTGGACCTCTCGAACGTCGACGATGAGCCAACTGCGGATGCGCGGCGGGAGCGTCCGCGAACCGCCCGCGATCGCGCTGCCACGACGGGCGATGCGGCGACCCCCGCAGCAACGCACGGCGCAGCGTGCCACGGACGAGCGTCCAAGGCCACCCGAGGCGTTGGCGTCGGCTCGGTTCGGGTGCCGGTACGGCCAGGGCTACGCTGGACCGGACCGCGCCCGCCGGAGGTAGCTGTGAGCGAAGCCAAGCCTGCCGACGGCGCGCCGGACCGCGACGCCGACACGACCCCGGCTCCACCTCGCCGTGATCGTCCGTGGGTGATCCGGACCTACTCCGGCCACTCCTCGGCGCAGGCCTCCAACGAGCTGTACCGCACGAACCTGGCGCGGGGCCAGACCGGGCTGTCCGTGGCCTTCGACCTGCCGACCCAGACCGGCTACGACGCGGACCACGTCCTCGCCAAGGGCGAGGTCGGCAAGGTCGGTGTGCCGATCTCCTCGCTCGAGGACATGCGGACGCTGTTCGACGGCATCCCGCTGGAGCGGATGAACACGTCGATGACCATCAACGCCACCGCGATGTGGCTGTTGGCGCTGTACATCGCCGTCGCCGAGGAGCAGGGCGCCGACGTGTCCAAGCTCACCGGCACCACCCAGAACGACATCCTGAAGGAGTACCTCTCCCGCGGGACCTACGCGTTCCCGCCCGAGCCCTCGATGCGGTTGACCACCGACGTGCTCGCCTACACCGTCGAGCACCTGCCGAAGTGGAACCCCCTCAACGTCTGTAGCTACCACCTGCAGGAGGCCGGCGCCACACCCGTGCAGGAGTTGGCCTTCGCCCTGGCCAACGCGATCGCCGTCCTCGACGCCGTGAAGGCACGCGCTGACGTCCCCGATGATCGTTTCCCCGAGGTGGTCGGCCGGATCTCCTTCTTCGTCAACGCCGGCATCCGGTTCGTCGAGGAGGTCGCCAAGATGCGCGCCTTCGTCGAGCTGTGGGACCGCATCTGCACCGAGCGGTACGGCGTCACCGACCCCAAGCTCAAGCGGTTCCGCTACGGCGTGCAGGTCAACTCACTCGGCCTGACCGAACAGCAGCCCGAGAACAACATCAGCCGCATCTTGATCGAGATGCTCGGCGTCACCTTGTCCAAGGACGCCCGGGCGCGCGCCGTGCAGCTGCCCACCTGGAACGAGGCGCTCGGCCTCCCCCGCCCCTGGGACCAGCAGATGTCGCTGCGGATGCAGCAGATCCTGGCCTTCGAGACCGACCTGCTCGAGTACGACGATCTGTTCACCGGCTCCCACGTCATGGAGGCCAAGGTCGAGTCCCTGGTCGAGGAGGCAACGGCCCTGCTCGACCGCATCCTCGACGAGGGTGGCGCGATGCAGGCCGTCGACCTGATGAAGACCGAACTGGTGCGCTCCAACGCGCAACGCCTCCGCCGCATCGAGTCCGGCGAGCAGACCGTGGTCGGTGTCAACGCCTACAC
>SKNK01000127.1 GCA_007120565.1 Nitriliruptoraceae bacterium
AGCCCTCCGACCGCGACTCGGTCCACTTGACGGGCTGGCCGAGCTTGCGCGCGACCACCAAGCAGACCGCTTCCTCGGCGTAGACGTTGAGCTTGGAACCGAAGCCACCGCCCACGTCGGGGGCGACCACGCGCAGCTCGTGTTCCGGGACGCCGCAGGTCAACGCCAGCATCAGCCGGAGGATGTGCGGCACCTGGGTCGCGGACCACAGGGTGGTCTCGCGGGTGTCGCGTGGCGGGGCGCAGACCACGGCTCGTGGCTCGATGGCCGTAGGGATCAGGCGCTGGTTGATGAACCGGCGGGTGGTGACGTGTGCCGCACCGTCGAAGGCGGCATCGATGTCGCCGTCGATCTTCTGCCAGGTGAAGCTCTGGTTGGCGTCGAGTTGGGTGTCCGCGAGGTCCGCGCCGTCGGCGATCGCGGCCTCCATGTCGACCACCGCGGGCAGCGGGTCGTAGTCGACCTCGACGAACTCGACAGCGTCCACCGCTTGGTACCGGGTCCGAGCGACGACCACGGCGACCGCGTCGCCGACGTGACGGACCTCGTCGGTAGCCAGCGGGAGGTGGGTCGGGCTCTTCATGTCCTCGGTGACCGGCCAGGCGCAGGGCAAGCCGTCGGACCAGTTGTCGACCAGGTCCGCCCCACCGAAGGCGGCGACCACGCCGGGCTGCTCGAGCGCTGCGGACACGTCGACCTTGGTCACCTTGGCATGGGCCATCGGCGAGCGGACGAACGAGACGTGGAGCATGCCGGACAGCTGGAGGTTGTCGGTCCAGGAGGTGCGTCCGGTGACGAGGTGGGCGTCTTCCTTGCGCAGCTTGGTGACGCCGACGTTGGGGGTGGCGGGGACGTCGGTGGCGGTCATGCGCCCACCTCCTCGCCGCGCATCTCGGCGGCGGCGGTGCGAACGGCCTTGACGATGTTGACGTAGCCGGTGCAGCGGCAGAGGTTGCCTTCGAGGCCCTGCCGGACCTCGTCCTCCGACGGGTCGGGGTTCTCCTGGAGCAGGTCCGCGGCGGCCATGATCATGCCGGGGGTGCAGTACCCACACTGCAGGCCGTGTTCGGTGTGGAAGGCCCGCTGCAGCGGATGCCAGCCCGCGGTCTCGTCACCGTTGCTGCTCGGATCGGCGAGGCCTTCGATCGTGTCGACGGTCGCTCCGTCAGCCTGCACGGCCAAGACGGTGCAACTCTTCACGGACCTGCCATCGAGATGCACCGTGCACGCGCCGCAGTTGGACGTGTCGCACCCGACGTTGGTGCCGGTCTTGCCGAGCACGTCGCGCAGGTAGTGGACGAGCAGGGTCCGGGGTTCGACATCGTCCTCGAAGTTCTCGCCATCGACGGCGATACGGACGCTGGTCACGAGCGGCTCCTCCCTGGCCCTGACGGACCGGACGGGCGAACCGGCAGATCCGGCTCACCGGGTCTCACCAACTTCCTCCCGAGGGTTGGGCGATCGCCAGGTGACGAGGAAGCGACGGCGTTTCCGTGGCACGTGCCCCTCGTCCCGCGATCGCGGGCTCCCGACCGCGCTCGCGGGACGAGGAGGTGCGTGTCACGTGGCTGAACCGGGCTCCCGACCGCTCCAGCTCCCTCTCGGGATGAACACGAGACGAACCTACGTAGGGCCGCCTCGCGGTGTCGGGGGAACCGGGCGAACCTCGCCGAGATGAGCGGTGGTCGCTGTCGCCTGCGCGCTCACCGTTCGCACGGTCGGGTTCGGTGAGGGAGGGAGCCCACGGCGGGATGGGGCGTCGCTGGCCATCGCGGGCTCCAACGCCGACCGTGGTCCCCCGCAACGTGGCTCGAAGCTCCATGGCACGCTCGCGGGATGGAGAACGCCGCGTCGGAGCTCGTGCAGCTGTTGAGCGCACCGGACCACGGGCACGCCCGGTGGATCCTCGAACGTGGGGTCGCACTGATCTACCTCGTGGCGTTCGTGTCGATCGTCGACCAGTGGCGTGCGCTGCTCGGCGAACGAGGGCTGACGCCCGTCCCCGAACGCTTGGCCTCCCACGGACGGCAACCGATGTCGCTGTTCCGCTGGGGCTACTCCGATCGTCGAGCGATGGCGCTCGCGTGGACGGGCATCGTGCTCGCCGCGCTCCTGCTGGCCGGCATCCCGCAGTCCGCGCCCTGGTGGGTCGCTACCTCGACGTGGCTGGCCCTGTGGTTGCTGTACCTCTCCTTCGTCGAGGTAGGACGGATCTGGTACGCGTTCGGCTGGGAGACGTTGCTGCTGGAGGCCGGCGTCCTGGTCGCGTTCCTCGGCCCGGCGCAGGCCGCACCGCCCTGGTTGACGCTCCTGCTGATCCGATGGCTGCTGTTCCGCGTGGAGTTCGGCGCAGGCCTGATCAAGCTCCGCGGCGACCCGTGCTGGCGCAAGCTGACCTGCCTGGACCACCACCACGAGACCCAGCCACTTCCCGGCCCGTTGAGCCGCACCTTCCACCGTCTCCCTCGCCCACTCCACCGGGTCGAGGTAGCCGGCAACCACCTCGCACAGCTGGTCGCACCCTTCGGGCTCTTCCTCCCTCAGCCGATCGCGGGGATCAGCGGCCTGGTGATCGTGGCGACCCAGCTGTGGCTGATGCTGAGTGGCAACTTCGCGTGGCTCAACCTGCTGACGCTGGTGCTCGCCGCATCCGCGTTCAGCGATGCGTGGCTCGACTGGTTGCCGGTGTCGCCCCCTGAGCAGCTCGCCGCAGCACCCGCCGGTCTGCTCATCGCGACGGCGGTGTTGGCGTTGGTCGTCGCGCTGCTGAGCCTTCGCGGACCCGTCCCGAACCTCTTCAGCCGCCACCAGAGGATGAACGCCAGCCACGACCGGCTCCGGCTCGTCAACTCGTACGGCGCGTTCGGCTCCGTGACCCGGACCCGACACGAGCTGGAGATCGAGGCCACCCGTGCCGCCGATCCCAATGCCGAGGACGCCGAGTGGCAGCCCTACCGGTTCCGGGCGAAGCCGGGCGACCCCGATCGGACGCCGAGGCAGATCGCGCCCTACCACCTACGTCTGGACTGGCTGCTGTGGTTCGCCGCGATGGACCCGCAGCCGATACGCCACCTCTGGTTCACCCGCCTGCTCGACCACCTGCTGCTCGCCGATCGGCCGCTCCTGCGGCTCCTCGCGCGTGATCCCAACGACGGGGAACGGCCGACGGCGGTCCGTGTCGTGCGCTACCGCTACCGCTACGCCACCCCGGCGGAACGCCGAACCGGGGCGGTCTGGATCCGCGACCAGCGCGAGGTGGTGGTCCCCCCGCGTAGCCCGCTGCCGTGAACTCGTGCCTCCGGATCCCTGACCCTGCCCGGACGACCCAGCCCGGTGACCGTCGCCAGGCCGCGTGCCCGTACCCTGGCCGCGTGCTCAACGGCTCCCACTGAGCTCCACCACCCGTCGTCGCCCATCGGGGCACGCTCCCGCCACCGTCTCGGTGGTACCTCGAGGTCGCTATGTCTGTTCCCAGGCTGTCTCTCCACCTCGCGTCGTTCGCGGTCGTGGCCCTGATGCTCGTCGGCTGCGCCGACACCGGTCCCACGCCCGCAGCCGCGCTGCCCGACGAGGTCGGGGCCGTCGATACGGACCCGACGATCGCGGTCGGTGACCACTGGTTCGCCCCGGAGGAACTGGTCGTCGAGGTCGGCACCGAGGTCACCTGGGTGTGGGAGGGACGTGCGGTCCACGACGTCGCCGGCGATGGCTTCGAGAGCGACGTCTTCGCGGAAGGCAGCTTCTCCCACACCTTCGAGACCGAAGGCGCCTACCACTACGTCTGCACCTTGCATCCCGGCATGGAAGGCACCGTGTACGTCGTCCCGGAGGGCCACTGATGCGCGCGCACCGTTCCCTGGCCGTCGTCCTGTGGCTGGTCGTCGCGGCGATCATGGCCCAGGCGATGCTCGCCGGGTCGGGCCTGTTCGGCTCCCCGCACCTGTTCGAACTCCACGGCTGGATCGG